>DASQRJ010000277.1:0-3005 GCA_035642955.1 Acidobacteriaceae bacterium | reverse complement strand
AGACCGCGGCGAGCATCTTCGACCTGATGTACGCGCCGAACAATACCGATGGGGGCGAGCTGTCGATCCGGGTAGAGCGCACACCCGCCCGCTAGGATTTGCCATCCGGGCAGCCGCGCCTTTGGCGCGTTCCGATAGGTTCGCTTCCTTTGGTCGCTCACTTCAAGTCTAGTGGTTTGCGCGGGCAGACTGCTGATCCTTGGCTGCTCTGGATGACATCTTCCGGCAGGTTTTCTATTCCATACGCAGGGCCTGCATGGGCTCGGTGGATGCGGCGCGATTGGCCGGCCACCATGCCGCGAAGAGGCCGGTGAGCAGCAGCACGCCGCAGGTTGCAGCGAGCGTGAATGGATCGCGCGGTGCGATGCCGAAGAGCAGGCTGCGCAGCAGTTGCATGCCGGCGAGCGAAGCGGCCAGCCCGATGACCAGCCCAACACCTACCAGCAGAGCTGCTTCGCGCAATATCATGCGCAGAATGTCTGCGCGATGCGCGCCGATGGCCATGCGCAATCCGATCTCCTTCGTCCGGCGGGCGACAGAGTACGACATGACGCCGTAGAGGCCAGCCCCGCCCATCAGCAATGACATAAGCCCGAAGCAGCCGAGCAGCATCATGGTGAAGCGCTGCTGCGCGACGGACGCGCTGATGACCTCCTGCATAGATTCCACGCTGAGCAGCGGAGTGCGCGCGTTGTCCATAAAGATGCGCTGGGCGGCGGCGGCGACATCCACCTGGCCGGATCTGGTGCGCACTACCCAACTTAGGCCCAGCAGCGCGGCTTCCATTTGCGTTTCCCGGTCGGGAATCTGTGCTTGCGGAAGGTACAGAATTGCTGGCACCGGCGCATCCAGTCCAGCATTCTTCGTATCGCCGACCAGGCCGACGATTTCGCGGACGCTGTCCTCAAAGCCAGGACCCATCGCCGCGCCGATGCGGATGCGCTGGCCGATCGGATTCTGTCCATTGAAGTAGGCGCGCGCGAACTGCCGATTGATGATGGCCACCGGCTGAGTGCCGGGCCCGTCGGAGAAGCGGAAGCTGCGTCCCGCCATCATGGGGATGCGCAATGCGTCGAAGAAGTGGGTCGTGATGGGCATGTAATCTTCGCTTCCGGCAGCGTTCGGGGTGCCGGCGGGTCGCCCGAGGATGTCAAAGGGCATCGTCGGCGTGAGCTGCGTGGGCAGGGTATTCACGGCAGCGGCTGCCTCGACGCCGGGCTGCGCCTCGAGGCGCGCCGCGAGCTCATCCATGCGCTGGCCAAGCGAGGCGCTGGTGGTGGCCTGCTGCTCGGTAAAGCTGGTCTTGAAGGTGAGGACATTGGTGGCGTCGAAGCCGGGAGAGACATGGATCAGCTTCCAGAAGCTGGTGAGCAGCAGCCCGGCGGCCATCATGAGAACGAGCGATACGGCCACTTCGCCGACCACGAGTGACTTCTGCGCCAGGTTGCGGCCTCCAGCGACCTGGGCGGAGTTCATGCGCAGCGCTTCATTGAGTTGGGTGCGGCGGCTCTCGAAGGTGGGGACGAGACTGAAGAGCACGGCGCAGGCGAATACCAAGGCAGCCGCGAAGAGCAGGGCTGGCGCGCCGAGCTGCAGGCTGGCGAACTGCGGCAGTGGCAGCGGGCTCAGGTGCAGGAGCGCCGGAGTGGCGAATGCCGCCAACTCGACGCCCGCCACCCCGCCGAGGACGCAGAGCACGACATTTTCCACCAGAAGCTGCCGCAGGATGCGCCAGCCGGAGGCGCCGAGCGCGGCCCGGAGAGCCATCTCACGGCGACGCGCGATGGAACGCGTGAGCAGCAGGCTGAGAATGTTCGCGGAGACGATCACCAGAACCAGGCCGACGGCGCCCATCAGCAGGTCGAGCGCCGGGCGCACCTGGCCGACCAGCGAGTCGTGAAAATCGACAACGCGCACCAGCTCATATTGATTCCACAAGTCCGGATAGGTGCTCTTCAGCCGCAGCAGAGTGCTCCTAAGGTCATCCTCCGCCTGCGCGCGTGTGACGCCGGGTTTGAGCCGTCCGACGAAGTTGTACAGGTTGCTCTGATCCTTGGGGCTTTCCATGATCTGCAGCGGCGTCCATACGTCCACTTTGGCGTCGAGGCGAAAGGCCGGATTGGCCACGCCGATGACGGTGAATGGCTTGTTGCTGAGAGTGATGGAATGGCCAAGAATGCCGGGGTCGGCGGCAAAGTACTGGCGCCAGGTCGCGTCGCTCAGGACGGCGACCCCGGGCGCGTTCGGCGCCATGTCTGCGGGAGAGAAGCCGCGCCCGATTCGCGGCTCCATCTGGAAGACATGGAAGAAATCGGAGGTGGTGCGCATGGTCTCCAGCGGGAGTACCTGATCGCCCTGAAGCAAATTGACGTGGCTGGGGATGTAGTCGTAGGCGGCGGCCGATTCCAGCGTCCGGTTAGCGCGGCGCAGGAAGAGAGCCTTGGTTCCTGAGTAGGCCGGGACCACCGTGTCATGAAGAACCGGATAGAAGCGGTTGATGCGCACCAACTGCTGCGGCTGAGGAAAGGGCAGCGGCCGGAGGATGACGCCATAGAGGATGAGGAAGACGGCGAGATTTGCGCCGATGCCGAGCGCCATCGTGAGTACGGCGGCAGCGGTGAAGGCAGGAGTCTTGCGCAACTGCCGTGCGGCGTAGAACAGATCCTGCGCGAGGAAATTCATCATCGCTGCTGCCTCCGGCGATAGGCGGGAGAGAAAGTCCCACCCCGGATGGAGCAATTGGCAATCCATGAGACTGCTTTTAGCTAATCCGCTGATTCTTCAGGCGATGCCGGGTGGCAAGCGGTGTCGCGGCGGGGACCAGGCGTCCGCTTCCGGACGGGCTTTGTTCGGCGATGGACAAAGACGACGCTTCGAGATCGCCGAAGGGAGACGCTGCGGTGGGAAAAAGAGCTAGCGCGGCTGGCGCGCAGCGGCGTGTTCCGGCGCGCTGCCTTTAGTCTCCGCGAGGGCATCGTCGATCAAGGAGTAGAGCTTGGTGCGGT
>DASQRJ010000276.1:0-7439 GCA_035642955.1 Acidobacteriaceae bacterium | reverse complement strand
GGCGCGGCGATCGAACGGTTTGCGCAGCCGCCAGGAAGGGAAGCCGCTTCTCTCTCAACTATGCCTTTCGTTGCTATCAGCATTTTGTCTACCCTCGTCGTGCTCGGCATCATGGTGCTGGTGCATGAGTTCGGCCATTTCGCCATGGCCAAGTTGTTCCGCGTCAACGTCGAAGTCTTTTCCATCGGGTTTGGAAAGCGGCTCTTCGGCTTTACCCGCGGCGGCACCGATTACCGGCTGAGCCTGCTGCCGCTGGGCGGCTACGTGAAGATGCAGGGCGAACTGGGTGGCGACGGGACTATGCCTGGTGACGGGACTATGCCTGTTGACAGTGCCCGGCTGGCGCTAGGTTCTTCGCTGGCCACCGGGGACCTGAATGCGAAGCCGCGCTGGCAGCGCGTCCTGATCGCGCTGGCTGGACCGGTCGCGAACTTCATCCTGGCCCTGGTGCTGATGACCGGGCTCTACATGATGCACAACGAGGTGGACGCCTACCGGTCGAAGCCGGCGGATATCGACTTTGTGGTGCAGAATACGCCGGGAGCCCGTGCGGGTCTTCAGGCCGGCGATCGTATCGTGCGCTTCGACAATCACAACAATCCGAGCTGGGACGATCTGTGGCTGCGGACCGAGGTGAACCTGGGCCAGAAGGTTCCGCTCACCGTGCTGCGCGACGGCCAGCGTATCAATACGACGTTGAACGTGATATCGCCGCGCGATCCGGATGACTTTTCCATCGGTTCGCTGGGCATCGTACCGCTGATGCAGACGACGCCGGTCGTCGTGCATGCCGTGACCCCCCGTATGCCCGCCGGCAAAGCCGGGTTGAAGGCAGGGGACAAGATTCTTTCCCTGGACGGTACGCCGCTGCATTCGGTGACGTCCATGCTGGCGTTTCTTCAGAAGAACCACGACGCACCGGTGACGATGAAGGTCCAGAGCGGCAACACGGTGCACGATCTGCAGGTGACGCCTCTGCTGGCCGACAACAATGACGGTGGCAAGAGCTATCAACTCGGGTTCGAAGCGGAGCCGCCGCCATTCAAGGTGGAAAAGCTGGCACTGCCGGCGGCGGCGATCCAGTCGGTGAAGTTCAATGTGAAGAACTCCAGCCTCATCATCGAGGTGCTGCACCGCATGGTGACCCGGCACATGGCGGTGCAGAATCTGAGCGGTCCGATCGGCATTGCACGGGAGACCGGGCTGGCCGCGACCTCGCCGGGCTGGCAGCCGATCATCGCGCTGATGACCATCATCAGTCTGAACCTGGGGATCTTCAACCTGCTGCCGGTTCCGATTCTGGACGGCGGGGTAATCCTGCTGCTGCTGATCGAAAGTGTGCTGCGGCACGATCTCGATCAGAAGTTCAAGGAACGCATCTATCAGGGAGCCTTCGTCCTGCTGCTGCTGTTTGCGGCCTTCGTGATGATCAACGACATCACCAAGCTGCCAATCCTCTCGAAGGTTAAGCCGTAAGTGAGCGGGGGCCAGGCGCATTTGGCTGGGCCGTCCTGCTGATACTGCTGATAAATCGGCGGTGACGTTTTCCAGCCAAGTATCCCGATGAGTGTCTCCCGATACACTGCAAGTATGTCGCCAGCCCACACCGCTACCATCCGGGTCCGCTATGCGGAGACCGACCAGATGGGCGTCGTCTATTACGCCAATTACTTCGTGTGGTTCGAGATCGGGCGCGTGGAACTGATGCGCGCGCTGGGCTTTGAGTATCGCGAACTCGAAGAGCAGGACCAGTGCTACCTGCCGGTGGTGGAAGCGAACTGCCGTTACAAGGCGCCGGCGCGTTACGACGATGTTTTGACGCTGGAGACGCGGGTGCTGAACCAGCGCACGTCGATGATCCGCTTTGGCTACCGGCTGTTGCGGGAGAAGCCGGATACGGAGCCTGCGCTGCTGGCCGAAGGCGAGACGGTACACGTGGTGGTGGATCGTGCGATGCAGAAGACCGCGCTGCCGGAGCGATTTGCGGCAGCTCTGCGCAGCCTGGGCGCGACGCACGCGCCGAGTTAGATACCTACACACAATGTGGCCTTGCCATTTCTTCAGAGTGCGGGATATGAAAGAGGCATGAGGAAGACCGCCCTGGCTCTTTTTGTTGTGGTGTTGCTATCGGCTGCTGCGCCTGCATTTGCCGGTACCCACCATCGTCATCACCGTCATCACACACGCCATTCTCACCCCCGCCCGGCATAGGCTTCCGGACGACCGAGACACAACGGCGAGACCATCGCGGTCTCGCCTTTTTCTTTCGGCACGATGGCGCTTGCCAAGTTCGAGAGGGCAAGCGGAGAATCCGGCAGGAACTCCATGGACAACACGCGTGTTGCACGAGGGCGACAGTACAGCTTTGCGCCTGCGCTGTTTCTGCTCTTCGCCGCGGTGCTGATCAACTATGTCGATCGCGGGAATCTGTCGGTCGCTGCGCCTCTGCTGAAGGAGGAGTGGCATCTCAGCGCGTCCGTGCTCGGCACGCTGTTCTCGGCATTCTTCTGGACCTACACCGCGATGCAGTTCGTTGGCGGTTGGGTGTTCGATCGTTTCGATCCATGCCGCGTGCTGGCACTGGGCTTTCTCGTCTGGTCACTGGCCACGGCGTTGACCGGCCTTTCCACCGGATTCGCGATGCTGCTATCGCTGCGTCTGCTGCTGGGCGTTGGCGAGTCGGTCATTTGCCCGACGTCTTCGCAGATCCTTGCCCGCTATCTGCCGGAGGAGAGGCGCGGTTTCGCGAATGGAGTCGTGTGCGGGGCGATGCGCTGCGGAGCAGTCGTGGGAACGTTTGGCGGCGGATTGCTGATGGCGAGGTACGGATGGCGTCCGGTATTTCTCGGCGTGGGCGCCTTGAGCCTGTTGTGGCTTCCCGCATGGCGGTGGGGGAGGCCGCGTGAAGAAGCGATAGCCACGGCGGTTGCGAAGGGCCCGACGCCCGGGTTCGCCGAGATCTTCGAACAGCGCTCATTCTGGGGCGTATCCGCGGGCCATTTCTGCAGCAATTATCTGCTGTACTTCATGGTGACCTGGCTGCCTTTCTACCTGGTGCGGGAACAGCACATGACGATGACGGCGATGTCGCGGATCGCTGCGTTGTATTACTTGACGGACGCCTCATCCGCCTTCGCAACCGGCGCTCTTGCCGATCTGTGGATGCGGCACGGGGGCGCCACCACGCAGGTCCGCAAGACGGCAATGGGCGTGGGATTCGCGCTTGCCGCTCTCTCCCTGGGCTGCCTGTCGTTCTCCACGCCGGCCACGTACCTCTTCTATCTGTTGCTTGCAGGGGTGGGCTGCGGCATGACCAGCGCCACCCTGTTCGCGTTTGGCCAGACGCTCGCCGGCCCGGCAGGTGTTGGGCGGTGGACGGGTCTGCAGAATGGCTTCGCAAACTTTGCCGGTGTCATCGGTCCGGCGTTGACCGGCTTTCTCGTCGACCGCACCGGACACTTCGCTGCGGCGTTGGCGATTGCGGCTGTTATATGCGTTGCGGGAGGATTTGCGTGGGTCCTGGTGGTCGGACGAGTGGAGCCGATTTGTTGGAAAGCAAGCGCGTCGCTAAGCGATGTGCCGGAGGCCGTCTGAATCAGACGAGCAGATCGCGCGGCTTGACGTGTTCGCGGATGAAGGTGACCGTGGCGTCCAGGGAAGTTCCGGGTCCGAAGATGGCCGCGACGCCCTGCTGCTTCAGGAATGCCACATCCTGCTCCGGGATGGTGCCCCCGACGACGACCAGAATGTCGCCCGCGCCTTTCTCTTTGAGCAAGGTGGTGATGCGGGGCACGATGGCGTTGTGCGCGCCGGACAGGATGCTGAGGCCGACGCAATCCACATCCTCCTGCAGGGCGGCGTTGACGATCATCTCCGGCGTCTGGCGCAGGCCGGTGTAGATGACCTCCATGCCGGCGTCGCGCAGCGCGCGCGCGATGACTTTGGCGCCGCGGTCGTGGCCATCCAGGCCAGGCTTGGCGACGAGGACGCGGATGGGCACTCGATTTTGGGCTAGGGCAGTTTCAGGCATCGGACGGAGGAGAATACCACAGCCGGGCCGGCACGCATCGTTTCTCAAGAAATGACATCTCTTCGGTATGGCATCGAAGAGCGCCAACGCGAGCGTCGCCCTGACGGACGAGCAGTTTCAGGCGATCGCGCGTGCGCTGGCCGATCCACACCGGTTCGCGATCCTGGAGCAAGTGGCGGCGGCCGATGGCATGGCCTGCAGCCTGCTGCATGAGCACGAGATGATCCGGCCGGCGACCGTATCTCATCATATGAAGGAACTTAGCGAGGCCGGCCTGGTCGACGTGAAGCGGGAGGGCAGGGATGCCTATATTTTCCTCCGGCGGCCGGTGCTCGATGCCTACCTGACGCGTCTCGCCTGCCTGTAATTCCCACAGGCGGTCCTGAATCCATTCCATAAGCCCCGCATCTGTTTCGATATACGTCGAAATGTTCGACGGACATCGAAATGAGGTGAGAAAGATGGGTAAGCTGGCAGGCAAGGTTGCAGTAGTAACCGGGGCATCGAAGGGCATTGGCGCCGGAATCGCGAAGGAACTGGCAGCGCAGGGTGCATCCGTGGTGGTCAACTACGCCTCGAGCAAAGAGGGCGCGGAGAAGGTGGTCGCGGAGATCACCAAGGCGGGCGGCAAGGCCATCGCGGTGGGTGGCAGCGTAGCCAAGGCGGGGGAGATCGACGGTCTCTTCGCTGCAGCCAAGAAGGCTTACGGCAAGGTAGACATCCTGGTGAACAACGCCGGCGTATACGCGTTTGCTCCGCTTGAGGCGATCACGGGAGAGGAAGTCGACCGGATCTTCGACACCAACGTGAAGGGTCTTCTGCTGGCGACCAAGGCCGGTGTGGCGCTCTTTCCGCCGGAGGGCGGCAGCGTCATCAACGTCGGATCCGTGGTGAGCGAATCGACGCCTCCTCAATCGTCCATTTACAGCGCTACCAAGGGCGCGGTGGATGCCATCACCCGCGTCTTCGCGAAGGAACTGGGACCGAAGAAGATCCGCGTGAATGCGGTGAACCCGGGGCCGGTGGCGACGGAAGGTTTCAAGTCGGCCGGCTTCGAGGGCAGCGATTTCGAGAAGGGAATGGTGCAGGGCACGCCGCTCGGCCGCATCGGACAGCCGGACGATATCGCGTCGGTGGTGGCCTTCCTGGCTTCGGACGACGCTCGCTGGGTGACGGGATCGCTGCTGCAGGCTGCGGGTGGCATGCGGTAAGCGAGGTTGACTGGACCGGCGACTGCCCGCACGAATGTCACTGCGGGCAGTCGTCGCACTCGCTCGGCAGTTGAGCACGATTCCTCTACCAGAGTAGCCGCGTCTTTCACTCGCGGCGATGAAAACACCCTGGCACTATTGAAAACTGAAAACTGACGATTCGGCGTGTCACGAATGCGCCTGTCCCTTAGGCGCGCAAAAGGGATATCTAATGCACCCGCGCTACTTGTCGCGGGCGACGACGAAGTCGGGCATCCAGAGCAGGGCGCGACGCTCGTCGCTTTCCGGAAGATCGGCTACCAGGACCCGGGCGAGGTCGGCGTAGCGGTAGGCGGCGGCGAGTGCATAGTCGACCGAGCGGTGCCGCTCGAGGATGGCCAGAATCTCCGCGTGGGAGACACGTTCGAAGGATTGGTCGGCGAGCACCTGGTCGATGGCAGCCCGTTCCGCCGGAGTGCCGTGCTCATAGGCGTGGATCACCGGCAGAGTCGCCTTGCCCTCACGCAGGTCGCTGGCTACGGGCTTTCCCAGCGTCTCCTCACTGGCGGTGAGGTCCAGCACGTCGTCGACGATCTGAAAGGCGACGCCCAGGTTGCGGCCATACTCGCCAAGCTGCTCTTCGAGCGCATCGCTGACATCCGCCAGCACCGCGCCGAGGCGCATGGAGACGCGGAAGAGGCAGGCGGTCTTGCGATAGATGAGGTCGTAGTACTCGGTTTCGCTGACCAGGCGGCCGAGCGTCTCGGTTTGCAGGAGCTCACCCTCGACCATCTGCTGGGTGAGTCCGATCAGCAGGTCGAGCACCTTGAAGTTGCGCTCCTCAAGTGCGACACGGAAGGCCTGCATGTAGAGCCAGTCGCCGGCGAGCACGCAGCGGGAGTTGCCCCAGGTGGTGTTGGCAGAGGGCCGGCCGCGGCGGGTGTCGGCCGCGTCGATGATGTCGTCGTGAACCAGCGTGGCGGTGTGCACCATCTCCACTACGGCGCCCAGCCGGACGCTGCCCCGGCCGCAATAGCCCAAAGCGCGCGCCGCCAGCAGCAGCAGCGTGGGACGGATGCGCTTGCCGCCGCCCTCGCGGAGGTAGCCGGCAATTTCGGTGATGGCCTGGACGGTCGAGTCGGAATCGCGCGCGAGTTCCCGCTCCACGGCACGGAGATCGTCGCGCACCAGGTCGAAGACTTCTTTTGCCGTCGCTACCGCCTGTGTGCTCACGTGCTGCGGGCTCTCCCTCAAAAGCATTTTTCCTGTTGCCAAGGTCCATCGAGCGACCGTGCTGTGCGGCTTTTCTTGACGGAAAAAGCCGCGTCGAGCTTTCAAGGTCAGCCGACACTCACAGGAAAAACGCTGTACCTAGTGTATCTGGTCAGGCACGAGATGCCCCAGCGCTTCGACAAAGCCGC
Organism: Acidobacteriaceae bacterium; assembly: GCA_035642955.1. Taxonomy (GTDB): domain Bacteria; phylum Acidobacteriota; class Terriglobia; order Terriglobales; family Acidobacteriaceae; genus KBS-83. The sequence continues at coordinate 798 of DASQRJ010000276.1, read as the reverse complement.
TTCGAACCCTCAGTTTGAGCGGTAGTTGGTGAATTGCAGGTCGAGGCCGAAATCGTGGCCGCGCAGCAGGGCAATGGCGTCCTGCAGGGTGTCACGATCCTTGCCGCTGATGCGCACGGTTTCGCCCTGGATGGAGGCCTGGACCTTCTTCTTGGAGTCTTTGATGAGCTTGACGATCTCCTTGGCCTTCTCGCCGGGGATGCCCTGCTGCAGGGTGATCTTCTGGCGGACGCTCTTGCCCATGGCCGGCTCCAGCTTCTCGTACTTGAGCGATTTGAGGGAGACGCCGCGTTTGACCAGCTTGTGCGACAGGATCTCCTTGACCGCCTCGAGCTTGTACTCGTCGGAGGAGGCGAGCTGGATGACCTTGTCCTGATCCTCGAGTTTGATCTCGGAGTTGGAGTCCTTCAGGTCGAAGCGTGCGCGGACCTCCTTGAGGGCCTGATCGACGGCGTTGCGTACCTCCTGGATCTCCACCTTGCTGACGACGTCAAATGAATTGTCTGCTGCCATATCTCTTCCTCTCTTTCACCAGATGCGCACCGGCCGCAGGGCTGGCCTGCTACATGAACGTGGGCGCTATGCCCTTTTTAGAAAGTTCAACAATCCAAGATACAAGCGAAGGCGCCTATGCCGCTCTCCCATAGTTCTTGTGCAGGATTGCGCCGAGAATCAGCAGGAAGGCGAGGAGCCGCACGATGTAAATATAGGGGCTGCCCTCATTGGGGTTTTTGAGAAAGAGCAGAGCACAGCGGTTCAGCCCTTCGATGACAAAGGCCAGCCCAAAGGCGAGAAACA
>DASQRJ010000275.1:0-3759 GCA_035642955.1 Acidobacteriaceae bacterium | reverse complement strand
GGAATCTGGAGGACGTCGCAGGCTTCGGCGACGGCGGCGCAGTGCGCAGGTTCGTGCACATCGGTGAGGACGGGGAGGCGGGTGGCTTCGGCGATACGGCGGAGGATGCGTGTGCCTTCGACGAGGCCGGGACCGCGGAAGCTGGTGACCGAGGTGCGGTTGGCTTTGTCGTACGAAGCTTTGAAGATGTAGGGCACGCCGAGATCGCCGGCGATGCGCTGGATGGCATCGGCCATGGTGCGCGCGTGCCGCTCACTCTCGATGACGCAGGGGCCGGCGATGAGGAAGAGCTGGCCGCGGCCGACCGGGACGGTGCCGATTTCGAAGTCGTGATGAGGCATTGGAGACAAGGATACCCGGTCTGCGAGTCGCGGATCCCCTTGCTTTGCTCACGATCGGCCCCGGGCGGATGAGGATCCGGGTAGCCAAGTTCATCTATCCATAGATAGACTATGGCTTGATACCGTGAGGGTCAGGATGGCCGCGATGCGATGGCGTGAGCTCTACGGGCGCGTACGGATGCTGTTTGGGCGGAAGCGGCTGGCGCGCGAACTGGACGAAGAGATGGCGTTCCATGTGGAGCGTGCGGCGGAGTCTTTGCAAGAGGATGGTGTTCCGGCTGAGGCCGCGGCCCGCGCGGCGCGGCGGCAGTTTGGCAACCGAACGCGCATGCAGGAGCGAAGTATGGAGGCGTGGCGTTGGGGTTGGGCGGAGGCGGTGGCACAGGATGTGCGCTTTGCCGTGCGCATGCTGCTGCGCAGGCCGGTGTTCTCGGCGGTAGTGGTGAGCGTTCTGGCCACGGGTATCGGGCTCAATGCGGCGATGTTCTCTATTGTGGAGGCAGTGATTCTGCGGCCGCTGCCGTATCGCGATCCGGGGCGGTTGACGGTGGTGTGGCAGAGCTCGCCGGAGCATCGCGCGACGGGCGAATGGTTCGATACCTATCGCGAGCTGGAAGAGTGGCAACGGCGGAGCAAGAGTTTCGCGCAACTGGCGGCGCTCTCCTGGGGAGCGGGCGGCACGACGGTGGAGTGGCAGGGCAAGCGGCAGCGCGCGCTGACGGTGCCGGTGAGCGCGGAGTTCTTTTCGATGCTGGGCGTCACGGCGCAGTACGGGCGCGTCTTCGAAGCGCGCGACGCCGCGGGCGGCTGCGCCGTTGTGCTGTCGTATGCGTACTGGCGGGATCAACTGGGAGCTGACCGGCAGATTGCGGGCCGTACTCTGACGCTGGATCGGCGTGCGTGCCAAGTGGTGGGTGTGATGCCGGAAAAGTTCTCGTTCTATCCGCGCGAGACGAACCTGTGGACGGTGATCACGCGAGACAGCGAGTTCGTGCGGAAGCCGTGGGAGACCGCGACGGGCGTCTTCGGGCGGCTGCGGCCTGGTGTGTCGCGCGCGGCGGCGGAGCAGGAACTGACGGCGATCGAGACCAGCATTGCTGGTGCTGCCGCCGTCGGTGCCGGTGGTGCTGGATCTGCAGCGAGAGTTTACCTGGCTGGCCGGCCGCAATCTGCGACAAGGGCTGTGGATGCTTTCCGCCGCAGTGGCGCTGGTGCTGTTGATCGCGTGTGTGAACGTAGCGAATCTGCTGCTGGGACGCGCGGCGGAGCGGCAGCGGGAGATGGCGATTCGCGCGTCGATCGGCTGCGGGCGGCCGCGGATGATCCGGCAGTTGCTGACGGAGTCACTGCTGCTGTCACTGTGCGGCGCCCTGGCAGGAGTGGGGCTGGCGGCGCTGGTGCTGCGCCTGTTTCGTGCCGCGAATCCGGTGCAGCTGCCGCCGGGCAATGGGGTGGCGATGCACTGGCAGGTGCTGTTGTTTGTCGGCGCGCTGAGCGTGCTGTGCACGCTGTTGTGTGGAGTCGCGCCGGCGTGGCGCGCCTCGCGCACCGACCTGACGCATGCGCTGAAGGCCGATGCGCGCGCGGGCGGCGCGCCGCAGCAACGTGCGGCGAGAACGCTGGTGGTGGTGGAAGTGGCGCTGTCGCTGATGCTGCTGAGCGGCGCCGCGCTGCTGGCGACGAGCCTGGCGCGGCTGGCGGAGACGCCGCTGGGCTATCGCACGGACCACCTGTTGACGGCGGAGATGGACCCGGGTGCGCGGCCGGGCATGGATGCCGATGGCCTGGATGCCGATACCGGGGAGCGGCTGGCGGAGGCGGTACTGACGCGGCTCTCCGCGCTGCGGGGCGTGCGCAGCGCCGCACTGACGTCGCGGCTGATGCCGTCGCAGACCGAGGTGTTGGCGGTGGCGGGGAGAGCCTTCGATCGGCACCATGCGACGCCCGACGTGTCCAGCCAAACGGTGAGCGCGCGCTACTTTCAGACTGCGGAGATTCCGCTGCTGGCAGGGCGCGAGTTTAGCGAAGGAGATCGAAAGGGCACCGTGGCGATTGCGATTGTCAATGCGCGGCTGGCGCAGCAATATTTTCCCGGCGGCGATGCGGTGGGACGCCAGATCAAGCTGGGAAGTCCGGAGGACAAAACGTTACCGTGGCTGACGGTTGTGGGCGTAGTGGGCAATGTAAAGAGCACTACGGTGTTCCAGGAGATGGGCTACGTGACGGCGCCATCCGTGTACCGGCCGATGACGCAAGCGCCGGGTGCGTGGACGCTGTTGTTGCGCACGGCCGCAGAGCCGATGCGCATGGCGGAGCCACTGCAGCAGACGGTGATGGATGTGGACCGGGAGGTGGTGATCTCGCACACGAAAACGATGGAGGCGATCCTGCACGAGCAAAGCGCACAGCCGCGCTTCCGCACGATGTTGCTGGGCGGCTTCGCGGGCTTGGCGCTGCTGTTGGCTGCGCTGGGAATCTACGGTCTGCTGGCGCAGCAGGTGATGCAGAGGACGCTCGAGATCGGGATTCGGATGGCGCTGGGGGCGAACCGGAGAGACGTGGTGGCGGCGATTGTTCGGCAGGCGTTGGCGGTGACCGCCTTGGGCATCGTGCTCGGACTGGCGGGTTCGCTGGCCGCGGGCAGGGCGATGGCGGCGATGCTGTATGAGACGAGCCCGAGCGATCCCTGGTTGTTGAGCGCAGCGATCGCGGCGTTTGTTCTGGTGGCGCTGGTGGCGAGTTATGTGCCGGCGTGGCGGGCGAGCCGGGTTGAGCCGATGGCGGCGATGCGGGCGGAGTAGTTTGCTCTAGCGGACGACGAAGAGGCGGTAGTGCGATTCGCGCTTGCCTACTCGGACGAGGAAGCCCTCGTCGTCGCGGCGGAATTTTACCGGAGTGCCGGGCATGTGGTTGGCGAGGCTGCTTTGTTTCAGCAGCGTGGCGCTGAGCGGCAGGTAGGAGGTAGCCCGGGCGACGCGCGAGCGGTCCGGCGTCAGTTCGTATGCGGTATCGCCGACCTGCACGGTGTAGATGGCGCCGCGGATGTCCGAGCAGCGGGCAGATGCGTCGATGGTGCGGCGGGCGGTGTTGCCATAGGTGGCGGCATCGGACTGGGTGGAAGTGGAGCAGGCGTTGTCGACGACCGTGGTGCGGACCTTGGTCAGCACACCATCCTGCCATGCGGGCGCGCCTGCGGCCGCGGAGAGCGCGAACGGGACGAGGAGAAAAAGAACAGAGCCGCAGTGCTTCATCTGCAGATCACCGAATGCCCGGAATCGTTGGGACACCGAGGGAGGTTAGCAGCGAGAGGATGCGCAGCGGAATGGCACGGCAGGGCAGCGGCGTCCCACAAAATTGGGCCACGGCGGATGAGGCGTCCGCCATGGCCATGGAGTGTGGCAAAGGTGCGCGACCGGCA
>DASQRJ010000274.1:0-6037 GCA_035642955.1 Acidobacteriaceae bacterium | reverse complement strand
CGCAAGAACGTGCCCTATGGTCTGGTGCACATTCAGGCTTCGTTCAACAACACCATCGTCACCATCACGGACAACATGGGCAACACGCTCTCCTGGAAGAGTTCCGGTTCGCTCGGCTTCCGTGGGTCGCGCAAAGGCACGCCGTTCGCGGCGCAGCAGGCCGCGATCAATGCCGCCAACCAGGCGCGCGACCATGGTCTGCGCTCGGTGGATGTGCGGGTAAGCGGGCCGGGTTCGGGCCGTGAGTCCGCGGTGCGTGCGCTGGCCGCTGCCGGCATCGAGGTGCGTTCGATTCGCGACGTCACCCCGATTCCCCACAACGGCTGCCGTCCGCCCAAGCGTCGCAGGGTCTGATCAAGCTGCTGCCCGCTGGTGTCTTGGCAGGTGGCGCGTGAAGTTGAGAAGTAGGGACTGGGACGAAGGGTGACCGGACTTTGATTTCCGGGCCTGTAAACCAGTCGACACTCGAAGTTGAGGAGAAAGATACGTGGCACGTTATACCGGAGCAGTCTGTCGCCTTTGCCGTCGCGAAGGCATGAAGCTTTTTCTGAAAGGCACCAAGTGCCACACCGAGAAGTGTCCGGTGGACAAGCGCAACTTCGCTCCCGGCCAGCATGGCCGCGACCGCAAGGTGAAGATCGTCGGTTACGGTCTGCAGTTGCGTGAGAAGCAGAAAGCCAAGCGCATCTACTTCACGCTGGAGAGCCAGTTCCGCGAGTACTACGAGAAGGCGAACCGCTCCTCCGGCGTTACCGGCGAAATCCTGCTGCAGCAGCTCGAACGCCGCCTGGACAACGTCGCCTATCGCCTTGGCTTTGCTTCCAGCCGCCGTCAGTCGCGCCAGATCGTGCGCCACGGCCACGTGGAAGTGAACGGCCGCAAGGTGAACATCCCCTCCTATCAGGTGCAGGTGGGCGATGAGATCAAGATCCGCGAGGGCTCGAAGAAGCTGACGGTGCTCGAGAGCTCGACCGAGTTCGCGAGCCACCAGCAGTCCCCGCAGTGGCTGCAGGTCGATCATCAGAACCTCTCCGGCAAGGTGCTGTCGCTGCCGAAGCGCGAGGACGTGAACCTGCCGGTGAACGAGCAGCTGATCGTCGAGTTGTACAGCAAGTAAATAGGTTTGCCCGGCGGCACATCGCCGCCGGGCGCTTTACCCGCGCAAGCGGTCACATCCACGAAACAGGAGAAACACGCACAGCCGTTGCAGAATGCTTCGCGGCGCTTGCTGTGCAGGAGAATACGACATGCTTTGGAGAGGATTTCAAAAGCCCAAGCGTCTTGCAGTCGATACCGAGACGCTCACCGAGAAGTACGGAAAGTTCAGCGCCCAACCCTTTGAGCGGGGATTCGGCACCACCGTCGGCAATGCGCTGCGTCGCGTGCTGCTCTCCTCGATTGAGGGTGCGGCCGTCACCGCGGTCAAGATCGAGGGTGTGCTGCACGAGTTCCAGTCGATCACCGGCGTGGTGGAAGACGCGACGGACATCATCCTCAACCTGAAGCAGATTCCCTTCAAGCTGAACGGTGAAGGTCCGAAGGCGCTCTACCTGCGCGCGGACCAGCCCGGTGTGGTCACCTCCGGCATGATCGAGGCGGACGGCGACGTGGAGATCCTGGACAAGGAGATCTACATCGCGACCGTGAGCGAAGGCGGCAAGCTGGACATGGAGATGCGCCTGAAGCGCGGACGCGGCTACATCGCGGCCGACAAGAACTTCGACAGCGATCTCGGCATTGGCTTTATCCCCGTGGACTCGGTCCACTCTCCAGTGCGTAAGGTCAATTATGCCGTCGACGCAGCCCGTCTCGGTCAGATCACCGACTACGACAAGCTGACGCTCGAGGTGTGGACCAACGGCTCCGTGCTGCCCGCCGATGCGATCGGTCTGGCGGCCAAGCTGATCAAGGACCACATGAGCATCTTCATCAACTTCGAGGAAGAGATCGAAGCCGAGCACCAGTCGGAAGAGGGCCGCATGCAACTGCGGAACGAGAACCTCAACCGCTCGGTGGAAGAGCTCGAGCTGTCCGTGCGCAGCTACAACTGCCTGAAGAACGCCAACATTCAGACCATCGGCGAACTGGTTCAGAAGACCGAGCCCGAGATGCTGAAGACCAAGAACTTCGGCCGCAAGTCGCTGAACGAGATCAAGGAGATCCTGGCGCAGATGGGTCTGTCGCTGGGCATGAAGATCGACGAGAACGGCAACGCCGTGCCCGGCCCGACTTCCATCCTGCCCTCACAGGCGCTGGCGCAGAGCTACAACAATCGTTTCGACGACGAAGAGGATGATCTCGACGTGCTCGAGCCGATGCAGAACGAGCCGGAGAACTTCTAACTGTTTTCCGCCGGAGAGGGGCAGCCTTCTCCGGCGCTTGATTTTAGCGGCCGAACGCCGCACGTAAGCGAGAGATTTGCCATGCGCCATCGCAATGCTGGATACAAACTCGGACGCAACACCAGCCACCGCCGCGCCCTGCTGCGCAACCTGGTGACGTCCATCCTGATGGAAGACCGCGTCGTCACCACTGTCACCAAGGCCAAGGCCGCGCGTCCCCATGTGGAGAAGCTGATTACCCTGGGCAAACGTGGCGATCTGCATGCCCGCCGCCAAGCTCATGCCTACCTGATGACCGACGATGCGGTGAAGCGCCTCTTCGAAACCGTAGCCCCACGCTACGGCGACCGGCAGGGCGGCTACCTGCGCATCGTGCGCACTGGCTTCCAGAAGGGCGATGGCGCGGAAAAGGCGTTCATTGAGCTGCTGGGTGCTGAGAAGCTTCTCGACGAGAAGCGCTCGAAGCGCGCCGACGCACGCCAGAAGCGCCGCGAGGAGATGGAGAAGGCCATGGCCGAGCAGAGCCCGGCAGAGGGCGAAGCCGGCTCGTAGCATCCTCCATTTTTAAAACGTAACCGCGAAACGCACCCATCTCGGGTGCGTTTCCTTTTTTGTCAACCTACAGTCAGCGGTGCTTTGCCCAGGTGAACGCGACTCCGCCGGTGATGCTCCGGCCGGGCATTGGCACTCCGGGCAGTTCCTGATAGCCAGTGTTGCTCAGGTTGGCGAGCCGGAGATAGGGCTGTATGCGTCCTGTGCTGCGGGCAATGGAGGTGCTCCACAGCGGATATGCCGTGTGGCCGACGCGCTGCACGACTTCCACCTGTGTGCGGGCGACGATCTGGTGCCGGATGACGGCTGACCAGGAGAACAACGCGCTCTGCGCCGCGTAATTGAAGACATAAGCGGAGATGAGTCCCGGGGCCAGATCGCGGCTGGCATGAACGCCGGTGTAGCCGAGATCGAGCTGCTGGCTGGTGCCGAGGCGCAGGTGCAGCGCTGTCTCCGCTCCGCTAAATGCCAGAGCGCCGGTATTGGTGGCTGCGTACTTTGCATCCAGCGACGGCTTAATGTAATCGATACTGTTGCCCAATCGATTCTGGAAACCGGTTAGCTCAAGGGATGCGCGACCGCTGGGTGTCCATGTGAGTCCACCTTCATAGCTCCACGAAGTCTCTGGTTTGAGCAGTGGATTCCCCACGGTCGCCGGATCGCTGTAGTAGAGGTCCGTGTACGTCGGCAGCCGAAACGCGTGGCCGGCGGAAGCGCGCAGACGCAGGTTGTCGCGCAGCCGGTAGCCGGCGGCCACTGTCGGCGAGAAGTCCTGCGCTCCGCCGCTGAATACCTCTTCGCGACCCCCGACAGAGAGCGTGAAGCGTGACCACCCGCGCAGATCGAGGCTGGCATAGCCTGCGCCCTGATTCCGTCCATGCCTCCCCAGGCTGGAACTGCGGATCGTGTCCGCCGAGCCGTCAACGCCGGTCGAGAGTTGCAGACCCTTGCCGAGAGTGTCGGTGCGGCGCACCACTCCCTGCCACGCCTCGTCGATGTGGTTGTTCTCGTAAAACGCGGGATCGGCAACCTCGAGAATGTAGACATCGGTATGCCGGCGATAGCTGAAACCGGCCTGCGTGCGCTGGCCAAGCTGCTGCTGCAGCATGGCCAGCCATCCTTTGGTGTGCTCAAAGGATTCGTAAGGGCCATAGAACTGGTTTGCGCCGAAGGGGCGATCGCTTCCGGCGAGCAGCACATCCGTGGTGCCAAGTGAGGTGTGCAACCAGCTTTCCGAGGAGAGCGCTTCGCTGCGGTAGTTGCGATCCGTGGAGAAGCCGGCAGAGGTATCGCGGCTGCCGGCCAACTGCTCGGAGAAGCGCCCACCGGCATAGTCTCCAATCAGGTGCTGTTCCGTGCTGGAGAAGCTGCCATATCCGGCGCGGGCACGCAGCGAAACATTACTGGAACCGGTGCCGGCAGGTCGCTCCGGCTCCGCGGTGATCAGGTCGACCGCACCCGCAATGGCGTCCGACCCATAAAAAGCGGACCCGGCGCCGTGCAGTACCTCGGCGCGATTCACTGCGTCCAGTGGCACGGGAATGTCGAGGTTGAAATGTCCCGTCTCCGGATCGTCGACTCTCATGCCGTTGAGCAGGATGAGCGATTCCTCGAAGGTCGTGCCACGGATCGAAAGATCGGCCTGCACGCCGTCCGGTCCGCGCTCCTGCAGGTTCAGTGAGGGGTCAAGGCGCAGTACATCCGGCAACGCCTCAAAGAGCAGAGGCTGCGATTGGGTGTCGAGGACGACGACCGTACGGTCGGAACCCGCCAGCGCAAGCGGATTCGAACTCGCCGTAACGACGACCGTCTGGGTTGTAGACGGCTGCACGACGACGGAGGGAGATTGCTGCTGTGCGCAAAGCGGCAGAGCTGTAGAGATGGCTGTCAGCAGGGGAAACCTTCGCATGGGGACAGGGTTGAGTATAGAGATTCGCCCCGTCGCGCGTCTTCGGGCAAAAAAAGGGAGGCGATCTTGTGAATCGCCTCCCGGCACTGAGGGAGGCCAGTGCCTGAACAAGTCGCAAGACTCAACATCCACCTGCGAAGATATTTCGAGGCCGCCCATGCGATGGAGTCTGTACCAGCGGCGAGCGCGCTCTTTCCTTGGAAAGAGAAGTGCTTTAGACAAACGTTCGCCTGATGCGTAGGGAGATCCGCGGACGATCACACACGACCGCACAGGTCGTTGTCAAGGAAATGATCGCTTTCGCCGATTTTGTCACTTTGGACCTCATCTGCAGTCCAAGCCGTGGTTATTACCGAAGCGGCGGTGCGACGCGGGCGGCTGGTCCGGGGGCCGGAACGAAGCGATCGCCCGGGAAACGCGGAATGCCGAAATGCCCGCGCAGGTGCAGCATGTCCACGGGGCTGAGATTGCCGGAGAAGGCGATCAGGTCGAGGTTCGTAGCGCTCCGGAAGAGCACGACTGCGCCGGTCGCCTGCAGGTTATGAAAGCTGATCCAGAGGTCGGTTGCGCCGTCCCCAGAGCCCGGGTGCGCAGTGACCAGGTGTTGCCAGCCCATCGCGGAGTACTGCCGGCGTACTGCCTCCAGAAGCCGCGGATCATACATGCCGGGCGCGGCGTAGTGGTAGGTGTGCACGGAGATGCCGTCCAGCCGGTTCATCGCGGCGGCGAATTGAGGGTCGCCGGAGCTTCCCCACAGTCCGCCCGCAAGCCGGAGCAGCGAGCGGTCAAAGGTGACGTCAGTATGGAAGGCTGCGGTACGGGCCAGAGCCCCCATTCCCTGAGGAACCCAGTTGAGATTGTTTTCCGGCGCCGGATAAGCCGGCGCGCTCTGCTGCGGATATGCCTGCCCCTGCCCGGGTTGGGCACCGGATGGAGCGTTGTTCGGCGGGTAGGGCGACGGCTTCTGCGGCGTCTGATTCGGGTATCCCTGCCGATCCGGCGTCGACTGGCCCGGTGTCGACTGATCCGGATATCCCTGATCTGTCTGGTCCGGTTGCTGGGGATGAGGCGCGTTCTCTCCCGAAGCCGGCGGTGGCGGCGGATAGTTGGGATAGACAGGCGTTTGCGCCAGCATCGGAATGGCGACCAGGAGCAGGACAGCGGCGAAAGCGGCGCGGCTAGCCATAGTTACAATGAGAACGCTGGAAATCACGCAAAGTTGCGCGATTTCCGG
>DASQRJ010000273.1:0-2865 GCA_035642955.1 Acidobacteriaceae bacterium | reverse complement strand
CGGCCGTTTTTTTTGCACGCACAGGCGCCCAGTCGATGGTGCGCCGTAATCGCGTAAAATAAGGAGCCAGCCCGAATTGTCGAATGGGCTCAGAGGAACTCCTTGATCAGCAGTGCATTCACGAAGATTTTCGGTACCAACAACGAGCGTGTCGTCAAGCGCATGATGCCCACGGTGGCGGCCATTGGCGAATGGGAGCCGAAGATTCAGCCCCTCTCCGACGCCGAGCTGCGCGAGAAGACCACCGAGTTCCGGGCCCGCTTCGCTGCGCGTCTGGAAGGCGTGGCGGATACGCCGGAGAACAAAGACGAGCGCAAGGCCGCCGAGGCGGAGGCGCTGAACGAGCTGTTGCCGGAGGCTTTTGCCGTGGTGCGCGAGGCAGGCAAGCGTGCGGTGGGCATGCGCCACTTCGACGTGCAGATGATCGGCGGCATGGTGCTGCACTCCGGCAAGATCGCCGAGATGAAGACCGGCGAGGGCAAAACGCTGGTCGCGACGTTACCGGTGTATCTGAATGCGCTTGCCGGCAAGGGCGTCCACGTGGTGACGGTGAACGACTACCTGGCCAAGCGCGACGCCGAGTGGATGGGCAAGATCTACGAGTTTCTGGGGCTGAAGGTGGGCGTGATCGTGCACGACCTGGACGATGCCCAGCGCCGCGAGGCTTACGCGGCGGACATCACCTACGGAACCAATAACGAATTCGGCTTCGACTACCTGCGGGACAACATGAAGTTCGAGCTGGCGGATTGCGTGCAGCGCGGACACTACTACGGCATCGTGGACGAGGTGGACTCGATCCTGATCGACGAAGCCCGGACGCCGCTGATCATCAGCGGCCCTACCGACCAGACGACGGACAAGTACGCGCGGGTGAATCGCATCATTCCGCAGCTGGAGCTGGGTGAGGAGATCGAGCAGGGCGAAACCAAGATCCTGACCGGCGACTACACGGTGGATGAGAAGCACAAGACCATCAGCGTGAGCGACGAGGGCTGGGAGAAGATTGAGGGCCTGCTGGGGATCGGCAACATTGCCGATCCGGAAAACTGGGACTTCAAGCACCACGTCGAGACCGCGATCAAGGCACACAATCTCTACCGCAAGGACGTGGAGTATGTGGTGAAGGACGGCGAGGTGATCATCATCGATAGCTTCACCGGCCGCCCCATGCCGGGACGCCGCTGGTCCGATGGTCTGCACCAGGCGGTGGAAGCGAAGGAGGGCGTGAACATCCGGCGCGAGGACCAGACGCTGGCCACCATCACCTTCCAGAATTACTTCCGCTTGTACAGGAAGCTGGCGGGGATGACCGGTACGGCCGAGACGGAAGCGGCGGAGTTCGATTCGACCTACAAGCTGGATATCGTGGTGATTCCGACGAACAAGCCGATGCTGCGCAAGGAGTATCAGGATGTCGTGTATCGCACCTCGAAGGAGAAGTATTTCGCGGTTGCGGATGAGATTTTGAAGCTGAACGAGGAGAAGCAGCCGGTCCTGGTGGGCACCACGTCCATCGAGAAGAGCGAGCTGCTTTCGCAGATTCTGCAACGTAAAGGTATCAAGCATGTGGTGCTGAACGCGAAGTACCACGAACGCGAGGCGGAGATTGTGGCGCAGGCCGGCCGCCTGGGCATGGTGACGATCGCCACCAACATGGCCGGCCGCGGCACGGATATTCTTCTGGGCGGCAACTCGGAGTTTGTGACCAAGCAGGATCTGGTGAAGCGCGGACAGGCACGGTCGGTGAGTGCGGCGGAGGGTGCGATTTCGCCTACGGCCGGACCGGGCATGATGCGGTTTTACTACCAGGGGCAGGAGTTCGAGACCGCGCAGGAGAACTGGGATCGCGCGTTTCAGGTACACCAGGCCAACACCGGGCGCGAGCACGAAGAGGTGCTGACCACGGGCGGCCTGTGCATTCTGGGAACAGAACGGCACGAGTCGCGCCGCATCGACAACCAGTTGCGCGGCCGTGCGGGACGCCAGGGCGACCCGGGAGCGTCGCGTTTTTATCTATCGCTCGAAGACGATCTGATGCGCATCTTCGCGCGGGAATGGGTCGGGCCGCTGCTGCAAAAGATGGGTATGGAAGAAGGTGTGCCGATCGAAAGCGGGATGATCACGCGGCGCATCGAAGGCGCGCAGAAGGCCGTGGAGTCGCAGAACTTCGAAGCCCGCAAGCACCTGCTGGAATACGACGATGTGATGAACAAGCAGCGCGAGGCGGTCTACGGCACGCGTAAACAACTGCTTGAAGGAGTGGAGCAGAAAGAGCTCATTCTAGAGGATTATGTTGCCGGCCTCATCAGCAATATCCTGGATGAGTTCGCGCCCGAATCCAAACATCCGGACCAGTGGGATCTGACCGGTCTGAAGCAGAAACTGGTGGAGCACTTCGGCTTCAACGCGGAGACGGAGGACATTGCCTTCGCCACGCTGAACCGCCACGAGCTGGGCGACACGCTGTTCGACAAGCTGAAGGAGAAGTATGAGCTGAAGGAGCAGATCATCGGCTCCCAGGGCATGCGCTATCACGAGCGCATGATCATGCTGAGCGTGCTGGACGGTCTGTGGAAGGACCACCTGCTGAACATGGATCACCTGAAGGAAGGCATCGGGCTGCGCGGCTACGGCCAGCAGGATCCGCTGGTGGCGTACAAGAAAGAATCCTTCGACATGTTCGAGGGGATGATGACGCGCTTCCAGGAAGACACGGTGCGTTACCTGTTCATGATGCAGATTGTCGGCCCGGATGGACAGCCCATCACGCGTCCGGTGCAGCAGCAGCCGGTGCAGCAGGCTTTGCCGGCGCAGCCGTTGCCGTCATCGCAGCCGCTGCCGGAGCTGAACGGCCATGGCGCG
>DASQRJ010000272.1:0-4415 GCA_035642955.1 Acidobacteriaceae bacterium | reverse complement strand
CCTTCGGAAATCGCTGAGCGAACGGGCTGAAGCCCGCGTCCTGTGGGATTATGGTGGGCATCGCGCCGTGAGGGGCGGGTTATGCAGACATTGCTTCAGGATTTCCGTTACTCGCTGCGGCAGCTCCTCAAGAACCCGGGCTTTGCCCTGACCGCGATCCTCTCGCTGGCGCTGGGTATCGGCGCGACAGTCTCCGTCTTCAGCGTGATCTACGGCGTGCTGCTGCATCCCTTTCCCTACGCTGATGTGGACCGGATTGGGAACCTGAGCATTCAGGATGCACGGGGCAACGTCTTCGATGCCTCCTTTACCGGTCCGCAGCTGCGCGAGCTGCGCAAGGTGCATGCGTTTGAGAACTTCGCCACGTGGAGAGACGCGCACCTGACGGTGACGGGAGGGGAGATTCCCGAGAGCGCCTCCGTTTACTACGGAATCGGAGAAACATTTCCCACGCTGGGGGTTCCGGCGTTGCTTGGCCGCAATCTGGGACCATCCGATTCACCCGACGGGCAGGCGCCGCAACCTGTGGCGGTTTTGCATTACCGCTTCTGGCAACGCCACTTCCATGGCGACCCGGCGATTCTCGGAAAGACGCTGGAGCTGGATCACAAGAAGTACACGATTGTCGGCGTGACCCGCCCGAACTTCACGGCGGGCTGGGGCACGGATGTATATTTGCCGGACGAAATCGGAAGCATTCCGTTCGCAGGCGTGCTGGTGAAACTGCGACCCAGCGTAAGTTGGGCCGCAGTAGATGCGGAATTGACACCGTTGCTGGAACGTTTTGCGAAGGAACAACCGGACAATTTCCCGAAGAAATTCAAGGTGGACATCCGCCCGCTGACCTACGAGACCACGCATAATATGGGCGGCACGTTGTATCTGCTGTTTGCCGCGGTGGCCATGCTGCTGGCGATCGGGTGCGGCAATGTCTCGATCCTGCTGCTGGCCCGGGCGACAGCGCGACAACGGGAGTTCGCCGTGCGCGCCGCGGTGGGCGCCAGCAGCTTCCGCATTGTGCGCCAGTTGCTCACGGAATCGCTGCTGCTGGCACTTACCGGAACGGCGCTCGGCATCGTGCTTGCCTACCGGCTGCTCGCGCTGATTGTGGCGTGGATGCCGGAGCGTCTGTTTCCGCAGGACGTAGCCATTCACATCAACACGCCGATTCTGCTGTTCAGCGCGGGGCTGGCGCTGGTGACCGCGGTGCTCTTTGGGCTGATGCCGGCGCTGCAGATGGCGAAGCCGGAGATCAGCCAGGTGATGCAGGCCAGCTCCAGCAAAGCCGTGGGCAGCGTGCGCGGCAAGCGCCTGCACGGCACGCTGGTGGCGGCGCAGATTGCGTTGACGCTGCTGCTGTTGACCGCGGCGGCGGCGACAATTCAGAGCTTTGTACGGTTGATGCGCGTGCCGCTCGGCTACGATCCGCACCATGTTCTGTCGCTCGACATTCCCCTGCCCGACAACGTCTACACGACATGGCAGGCGCGAGTGAATTATTTCGAGCAGCTTCGCGCCAGCATTGCCGCCTTGCCCGACGTGACCTCCACGGCCATCTCCGGCAACGCAATGCCTCCCTACAGCGGCTGGGAGCAGCGCTTTGACCTCCTGGGGGAGCCGGCTGCATCCCCCGAGGCGCAGACCGCGAGAGTGGGCTTCGTTGGTCCCGATTATTTCGGAACCCTGCATATGCCGCTGCTGCACGGACGTATTTGGAACCCTGCCGAAGTATCGCGGGGCGCTTTGCTGGTGCTGGTCAATCAGAGCTTTGTCCGGCGCTATTCTCCGAATGGCGACATTCTTGGACATTCGCTCAAACTCTCGAAGCTTTTCAACAAACCGCCGCGATCGTTCACCGCACCTGGGGCGAATGGCTGGCTGCAGGTGATTGGCGTGGTGGGCGACGCGCTGAACGAGGGGATAGAGAAGCCAGTTGCGCCGGCGATCTTCGCCCCGTTCAGCCTGCAGCTGTGGACAGGTACCAGTTTTCTGGTTCGCAGCCACGCCGCACCGGAAGCAATCCAGCACAGCATCCTCAAGCAGTTGACGGCGGTAAATCCGGACCAGGGGACGGACAGCAAGATCGACGACCTGGAAACATGGATCCGGCAGGAACCGGTGTGGGCACGGGGCAGGCTGATCTCCGCTCTCTTCACCGGCTTTTCGATTCTGGCGTTGGCTCTGTCGGCAGTCGGGCTCTACAGTGTGTCGTCCTATTCGGTGGCGCAGCGCACCAATGAATTCGGCATCCGCATCGCACTCGGCGCGGCGCGCTCACATGTCTTCCGCATCGTGATGGCTTCGGCGGGAATCAGCGTCGGCATTGGCATCGCTGCCGGCGTGGTATTGAGCTTTGGATTGAATCGCTTTATCGCCGAATGGGTGGGCACCACAGCAAATCACCCGATGCTGGTGACAGGCGTCTCGCTGCTGCTGCTGCTGGTTGCGGCGATCGCGTGCCTGGTGCCGGCGCGCAGAGCGCTCTCCGTCGATCCCATGACTGCGCTGCGGCGCGAGTGAGTGCCCGTCTCGCTCTTGTGCGTTTGCGCATCCCCTCTCCGGTATACAGCCGCGGCGACGAAAGTCGTATTCGAATCTTTCGCTGAGGCTCGTACCCTCGGAGCCATGGAAACTCTGCTCCGAATTCGTGAATCGTCCCCGTCCGAGATGCTTGCAGACCGCCTGGAGCGCGAGGCGCAACTCGCCGCCAACAACAACCCTACGCAGGCCCAGGAGTACCGGCGCCAGGCAGAGATGCTGCGGGACATGATCGCGATCCAGAAGACTCCGGCGCGTAATATGTTCGCCGACAACTTTCATACCAACGCGTAACGCAAAAGCACAGATAACGTAATGTGGCGAGATCGGTTCTGAGCAGCCGTTGCTTGAGAGAACGGCTGCGTTCGGATTGACGCCCTGCCTTACACCATCTGTGCTTTTGCTCTAAGCCAGAGACGACGCGCCCGCGGCGATTGTGGGCCGCGTCGTTTTCTCATCACAACTGCTTCGCCATCAGGATGAAGTGGCCCGGGATGGTCATCTTCTCCACCAAGACCGCCGGATACTCCTGCGTCCCGGTTTCCGCGTAGCCCATCCTGCGGTAGAGCGGCAGAAGAATATCCGCGCGGGGGCTGACCACGCGCAGGTCCATCCACTTGCAGCCCTGCTGGCGCGCGAAGTTCTCCGCCGCCGCATTCAACTGCCTGCCCAATCCTGCGCCCTGCCGCTCCGGCGCAATCGACAAGAGCCCGAGGTAGGCGCGGTCGCCGGACGGCTCGACGTAGACGCAACCCACCGCCGCGCCATCTTCTTCCTTCACCAGGAAGGTGCCGCGTTGCCAGAGGCTTTCCAGTTCGCCATCGCCCTGCAGGCGATCGCCGCCGCCTTTTTTCAGGAAGCGCTCTACGTCAAATGCCTGGTTCACCAGCAGGCGGATTGCCTCGATGTCGGCATCTGTGGCTACCCGGATCGCCTGGCCATCCGTTGTCTTCATTGCGATCTTTCCCTCAGTCAGTCGTGCGCTACTCATATCTATTAGATTGTGCAGCACTGCGGAGGGCTCTTGTAACCTCGTCCCGGATGCGCCGTCTTACACGCGTGGAGCTCGCCCTCGCCCGCCTCCGTTCGACGGCGCGCGACGTTCTCCCATCTGAGGGTTTTTTCCATGCACACTTCGCTCGTCCAATCACTGCTTGCCTTTGCTCTTGCTGTCTCGCTCACCGGTTGCACGGCCAGCGCCGCAACCCACATGCCTATCCCGGCCTCCACCACCGATGTGACCCTCGCTAAAACCAGCGGCAAACAGACCGCAGTCTTCGCCGGCGGCTGCTTCTGGGGGACGCAGGCGGTCTTTGAACGGGTGAAAGGCGTGCTGAAGACGACCACCGGCTATTCCGGTGGAGCGGCTTCGACTGCCACCTACGATCAGGTCACCACCGAAACCACCGGCCATGCCGAATCGGTGCAGGTGGTCTTCGATCCGTCGAAGATCACGTACGGCGAGCTGCTGCGGATCTTCTTTTCCGTCGCGCACGATCCCACCGAGCTCAACCGGCAAGGCCCGGCCGTGGGCACCTCGTACCGCTCCGCGATCTTCTACGCGAACGACGAACAGAAGCGCCTGGCCACCGCCTACATCCAGCAGCTCGATGCAGCGCATGTGTTTCCGAGCCGCATCGTCACGCAGGTGGTGCCACTGAAGGGCTTCTATCGCGCCGAGGACTACCACCAGGATTACGCGCTGAACAACCCGGGCAATCCCTACATCCTGATCTGCGACCGGCCGAAGATCGCAGCGCTGAAGGAGCAGTTCCCCAATTTATTCGTGGACTACAAGGGCAGCAAGTAAAGCATTTTCGGTATAGGAATAGACCGTCCAGCGACCGCTCTGGTGGCTTTTCGTTCAGGAAAAGCCA
>DASQRJ010000271.1:0-9703 GCA_035642955.1 Acidobacteriaceae bacterium | reverse complement strand
CATTTTTAGCCCTCGGAAAGCACCTTAACGTGATGAAAGGAAACGGCTTACGAGCATGCCTCCGGTGACGGGAGGGGTGGGGGTAGGTAGTTAGGGACTCATCCCAGCCACTCGTCGAATGCGCCCGCGCGAATCGCCGCCGCCAGCTTCGTGATGTCACCTGCCAGCACGCGGTCCTCGCGCAGCGGCGCAACAAACTCGCGCACCCGCGCTCGCGCCGCCTCTACCTTGAGTGCAGCGCGCAGCGGCAGACGAAATTCAAGCGCCTGTGCCGCGGTCATCAACTCGATCCCGAGCACCATCTCGGCGTTCTCCACCACCTGCCGCAGCTTCAGCGCGGCCGTCATGCCCATCGAGACGTGGTCTTCCTTGCCGCCCGAGGTCGGCACCGAATCCACACTCGCCGGATGCGCCAGCACCTTCGCCTCGTTCAGCAGCGCGGCGGATGTGACATGCGCAATCATGAAGCCCGACGAGATCCCCGGATTGTCGGAGAGAAAGGGAGGCAGCCCCTCATTGATATCCGGATTGATCAGCCGGTCGATGCGGCGCTCGCTGATGCTCAGCAGATCGGCAAGCCCGATCGCTGCATAGTCCAGTGCAAACGCCAGCGGCGCACCATGAAAATTGCCGCCGGAGAGAATGTCACCGCCTGCGTCACTGGTGAATATCAATGGGTTATCGGTTGCCGAGCCCGTCTCCGTCTCGATCACCGCTGTCGCGTGATCGAGCACGCCGCGCACCGCGCCATGCACCTGCGGCATGCAGCGCAGGCAGTAGGCATCCTGCACCCGCGGATCGTTCAGCCGGTGCGACTCACGGATCTCGCTCTCTTCCATCAGCGCGCGCAGATGCGTCGCGGCCGCAATCTGCCCCGCATGCGGCCGCACCTCATGGATGCGCGCATCGAACGCCGCCGGGGTGCCCCGCAATCCTTCCAGCGACATCGCCCCCGCCAGATCGAAGAGCCGCACCACCCGCTGCGCACGAAAAAGACTCAGCCCGCCGACGGAAGCCATCGCCTGCGTGCCGTTCAGCAGCGCGAGCCCTTCCTTCGCCTGCAAGCGCAGTGGCGCAAGCCCCGCAGCCGCCAGCGCCTCCGACGCTGGCGCACGCCTGCCGTCAACGAATACCTCGCCCTCGCCGATCAGCGCCAGCGCCAGGTGCGCGAGCGGTGCGAGATCGCCGCTCGCACCGACGGAACCACGCGACGGAACAACAGGATGAATCCGATGCTTCAGCATCGCGACGAGCAACTCCGCCACCGCGGTGCGTACACCGCTGCAGCCCTTGGCCAGCACATTCGCGCGCAGCAGCAACATGCCGCGCACCTCGGCCTCGCTCAGCGGCTCGCCCACGCCGCAGCAGTGGCTGCGCACCAGGTTCTGCTGCAGCACGGCAACCTGATCCGGTGGCACCCGCACGTCGGCCAGCTTCCCAAAGCCGGTGTTGATGCCATACGCCGCTGCATCGCCCGCGGCAGCGCGATCCACGACAGCGCGCGAAGCAATCATGCGTTCTTGCGAAGCAGGAGAAAGCGCAATCTCAAGACGCGCGGATGCAGCCGCGTCGAGTTGCGCCAATGTCAGAGGATCACCGTTGAGCAGGAGCAGAGCGGAAAGGTTGGTCATAGGAAAGCGTCAGGCAAACTCTTCACTATATCGGTCGCAGTCGCGCAGGTCACGCCCGGCTTAATGCCCTGCGGCGACGCGCCCGCCGCTTTGCCACCTCGACCCACGCGAACAGCGCGATCGCGCAGATGGGCAGGACGGCAAAGAGCCACACCGTGCCCCGGCGAGCCGAGTAGTTGGCAACCATCAAAACCGTCGTCGCGCTGGCCTCTCGACCTGCCTCGCTGACGTGAATGGCAGCGTGCCAGCGTCCAGCATGCGGCAACTGGACCACTGCATCCTGGAGCAGCCGGTTCGTCGCATGGACATGCGAGAGATGTGCCATGACCGGTGCGACGCGAGCGTCCTCCGAAGTCAGCGTGACGGCAACATCCGCATCCAGCAAAACGCTGCCGCTTCCCTGATCTTCGACCATCACGCTCAGGTCCGCCGGACCCATAGCCAGCGATTCCGGCGTGGTAAACAGCGACACCACAAACGGCCCTGCGGCCTGGCGCATCTGCAGTCGTCCGCCATCGGCATAGGCTGCAGCCGCAGCCCCCAGCAGCACCAGCGCAACGATCACGCGCCTCACATGCCACCCATCATCACACCACGCATCTGCATCGGCTCAAGCAGCAGCCAGAAGCCGAATCCATAGAGCGCAACCGTGAGCAGCGCCAGCGGAGCGACAGATAACAGCCGCCGCGGCACAGCTGTCCCCGCCATCATCCGCCACACCAGATACAGCGAGAGCAGCAGGCCGCCATCGAGGAAGAGGAGCTGCAACTGCAGCAGACCATTCCCCTGCAATAGAGCTCCGCCAGCGCTCCAATGCGGCGTGCCCATCCCATGCAGCCCAAAGTCCCGTCCAGCCTGCTGGAAGAGCGGCAGCAGCCCCGGCACTCCCATCAGCAGGTGAAACAGCAGATGCGCCGCCCACATCCCCATGCCCAACGGCGTCAGCGCCAGCGCGACGCGGCAGAACGCCTCTCGCCGCGAACTGCCGCTACGAGCGGCCTGGGCGACCACCCACACCACACCGGCGGCCAGCAACGCCCCGGCCACCACACCGGCAAAGCTGCCTGCCGTGGTCGCCAGCCATGGCAGGCGCCGACCCGCAGCCGCGAGGAAGTTCACCCCCGGCCCCACCATCGCCGCCGCGTTCGCAAAACCCGCCAACACCAGCACCAATGCGGCAGCAGCGACATCGGTTCTCCGGCTCAATCGTCCCAGCGACGACGTGGGTTCGCTCGCGAGTACATCCTCGGTCAAACTCCGCGCAACGATGCCGATGTTGTCATGCGGACACGCTTTCACGCAGTCCATGCACAGGGTGCAGTCCGCATTGCTGCTCTTCTCTGGGAGATAGAGCTCAAGTTCGCAGCCACGCTGTTGTGTGTTTCCACGAATGCAGTCGCGTGTCTCGCATGCCTTGCAGGTCGATTCGCTGTGAATCTTCACCGTCGTCGGAGAGATCAACGACCCGATGAAGTTGAACTGGCCGATCGGGCAGACATACTTGCAGAAACTGGCGCCGCGAAAGAAGGTGTCCACCAGGAACGCGGTGCCGACGTATGCAATCAGCAGCCACGCGGTGCGCGCTGGGCTGTTCCATAACGCGAACCGTTCATATCCGAAGAAGAACACCAGCATCAGCCCGACGCCGATCCACTTCACCCGCAGCCACTGTGGCCAGCGAAGACGCGCCCAGCCTAGCCGCCGTCCCAGCTCTCGCGGCAGGGTAAACGGGCACGCCATGCAGAAGAGATTGCCGACAAACAGGAGTGCCAGGACGCCAAGCGCGCGGAGAATATTCCACGGCAGTACACCGGCCAGGTTCATGGCTGCCATCGAATGACCGGCAAAACCGTGCGCAATCACCACAACGATCGCAATCAGGCTGATTCCCTGCAGCGATTGCCTCCCGTAGCGAGCGCGCAGTAATCCGCCAAGCAACGGCAGGCGCAACAGATCGAACGGCTGTGCAGCAATGTGAATCTTTCCGGGAGCCGGCGCGCCGCCAATCGTGACCAGCGCGTGCCGCGGCATCTGCCGTGTCTGCCGCGATAGCAGCGACAGCGTGACGCCGATCGCGGGTATCAAATAGATGGCCGAACCCACCACCCACATGAATGCGCCGGCGGCAGCCTGATCCTGCATCGCAGAGAGCCCAAAGATGCGCGGCGCCGTCGCGTAGGTGGGATACAGCACGCGGCCCGAGAATGCGAGAAGTGCCGACAGTACAGTGTTCGCAAGGTCCGCAGTGACGAGATACGGTATAACCGCCCAGCGTGACCATCGCGCGCGGCTCGGCCAGGGTTGGAGCACCGTCCACCAGAAGAGCAGCGATGTGAAAAGAAAAGACGCATGCTCCACCTGATGCCAGGCAGGCGAGCGCAACGCCAGCTCGTAAGCCGCCGGAACATGCCAGCCAAGGTACGCAAGGTTCATCGCAATCCAGCCCGTGGCCGGATGCGTAAGAAAGCGCCCCACGGCGTGAAGCGTGCGGGAGGTGAAAAGCGGACCCAGGCCATCGCGCATCCAGCCGCGCGGCACACCACGCAGCAAGGGAACGGTGGGCGCGCCCAGCAGCAGCAGGGGTGGCGCCACAGACATCAGCGCCAGATGTTGCACCATGTGGGCAAGCAGCAGCCAGTTGCCCAACACATCCAGCGGCGACGCGATCGCCAGCCAGATCGTCGCCAGGCCTGCAAAGAAGCATCCTGCACGCCATGGCGGCAGTTCTGAAGGGCGCGTCAGCCTCGCAACACGCCAGCCCTGCCAGTAGACGGCTGCCGTGAGCAGCAAGAAGATCGTGGCCCACAGCGGAACGCTCCACGAGGCCGCAATCGCATCTGACAGCTCTGGATTCACTCCAACTCCAACCGGCGATAGGGCCACCCAAGCAAGCTAGCGCCGGGACCTGCTCCGCGAACCATCGCAATGGCGGAAGCGCTTCTACGGACGGATCGCCTCCACTGGCTCCTTGGGCGCGGGATTGTTCGTCTCCGCCACGTGCCGCGATGCGTCGATAGCGATCGGCTGGTTGGCCGGATGCAGCGTCTCGAGAAACGCAACCAGCGCGGTTACCTGTGAGGGTGACAGCGTCTTGCCGTAGGCGGGCATGTTGCCGCCTCCCTGTATCACCTGGCGCACCAACTGATCCTCGGTGAGATGGGACGCCACCTCGTCCAGCGACGGGCCGCGACGCCCGCCAAGGCCACCGACCTGATGGCAGTTGCGGCACTGTTTCTCCTGGAAGACGATTGCGCCCTGCCGCTCCAGCGGCGTTGTCCCGTTCACGAAGTGCACCGGAACCGGATCCGCGCTCCAGCCATCCATCTGCGGGCTCCACGGAACATAGGTACCCAGATGGGTGAGCGTGGCGAAACCAACCGCCAACACCAGTACCAGAATCACAGCCACCGGGCGGCGATGCCAGCTCTTCTCGCCAACTCCGGCGACGAAGGGGAGCGCCAGCACGGCTACGATGCCGATCACCGGCGCGATAAGCATGACCGGCGTTTCGATCGAAGGCGGTAAAAACGCGAGCGCCGTATAGATCCACAGGAAAAAGTAGTCGGGCTTGGGCACTGTCTGCACAATGGTGGGATCGGGCACGCCTGTCGGCCCGATCGGACCGAAGAGCAATGCGCAGATGGCAACCGCCAGCACGATGCCCGCGGCGAACATCGCATCCTTCCATACCGCACCGGGGACAAAGGGCAAGCCGTCCTTGTGCGAAAGCTCGTTGTATTCCTGAATGTAGGTCTCGCGCTTCACCAGCCGTCCCGGTGTTGGCCATTCATTGATGCCCAGCTTCAGCACCAGCCAGGTGTGCAGCGACGCGAACGCCAGCATGATCGCCGGGATCACGAAAACATGCAGCGCAAAGAAGCGCGTAAGCGTAGCCCCGGCGATGATAGGGCCGCCAAGCATGAACTCGACCAACTCTCGCCCTATAAAGGGCACGCGGCTCATGATGGAAGCGCCAATCCCCAGTCCCCAGTAGGAGTCCTGATCGAAGCGCAGCACCTGACCGGTAAAGGCCATCCCCAGCGTCATCAAGAGCAGGAAGACACCCAGGATCCACGTCAGCTCGCGTGGAAATTTATAGGCGCCGAAGAGAAATACCTGGGTCATGTGGATGAGCACGATGGCGACCATGAAGTTCGATCCCCAACCGTGCATGCCGCGCAGAAACCAGCCCAGCGGCAATTGATGATTCAACACCTGCAGGCTTGCCCACGCCGAACCGGCAGACGGCACATACACCAGCGCCAGCAGGATGCCGGTGACAATCTGCAGCAACAGAAGCACAAAACTCGCGCTGCCGAAGACGTACCACCAGCTCGCTGTCTTGCGGGGAACCGGGTGCTCCATGGACTCCTTGACGAAGCCCTCCAGCTGCACACGGCGCTCTACCCAATCGTAGGCTTGCTTGTACCAGGGCATGGCAGAATTCCTTTAACCAGTTTGGCTTCGTTCGCGAGCGTTGGCATTTGCCCGGCATCGATCATCAGCTTGTCGCCGTCTACTCGATAGTCATAGGTGAACAGACCGCGCTCCGGCGGCCCTGCCGCGCGGTCGCCATTCGAGTAGTACACGCCGCCGTGGCACGGACACATGAAAAGCTCCGACTGCGGGAACCAGCGCACCGGGCAGCCCAGGTGCGCGCAGTTCACAGCGAATACGGTGAACGTGTTGCCTGTCTCGCGCCGCACATAGCACGCGACTTTGCCCGTGTCGCCATCCCATTTGTCGGTGTTGGGGTTACGATATGTGGCCAGCACGGTCTCGCCTTCGTGGTAGTCGTTTACCTGTCCCAGAGCGATCCACGAGTTGTATGCGCCCTTCTTGCGGATCGGACCAAGCAGATACCCGATCACCGGAGTCGCAATCGCAGCCGCCACCAGCGCATTGATCGCGATGCTGACTTTGAAAAGAAAGCTGCGGCGCGAGACTGCTGCTTCGCCGCCGCTATCGACGCCTTTGGCGTGCTCACTGACGGATTCCCGATTGGGCTGCGGCAGACCCGGCTCCGGATTCATCGCACTCCTCCACTCGTCTTTGGTTGGCGTGCTGTTCCCTGGATCGCTTCCGGCCCGTGCGTTCTTTCCGATGGCGGGTTCGGCTTTTGTGCCACCAGGAACGCAACCACGTCGCTCACTTGCTGCGGGGTCATCGGATCATCCATCTGATCGCGCCAATCGGGCATCCCCAAATCCGGCCGTCCCACGATCGCAGTTGTACGCAGCGTCTGAGGCGCCACAAGCGAGAGAAATGCCGGATCGAGGATTGAGCCCGCGTCGCCAACCTTGCCTCCCGCCGGGCCGTGGCAGTTGGCGCAGTTGTTTGCATACACCTGCTCGCCCGCCTTCGCATTTCCCTTTCCGTCATCTGCGTACGGGGGTATAGTCGCGCCTGCCAACGCATTGCCTCTATTCCAATTCGCGCGAATGCCATGCACGATGGCGTCCACCTGCGCATCTGTCAGCTCGCCGCCGAAACGCTGCGAGAACGGCGGCATCATGGAACCTGGCAGGCCCTGCGAGATAACGCGACGCAATGTCGCGTCATCGACCAGCGCCTGATATACCGGAGACGCTAACGGGGTCGACGGACCATAGGTACCTTTCGCCCCGTGGCAGCCGACGCAATTCTGCGCGTAGAGCACCTGTGGCGACAGAATGCTCTCCGGTCGAGGCACCTCCGGCCCCGGCGCTGGCTCTCCGGGCAACTTGCTGCAGCCGTTTGCCAAGAGCGCGCAGGCCATCGCGAGCACCACTACGCCTGCTCTCATCGCGAATCCTCGTCGTCCTGCTCCGGCGGACGCTCCACGCCCAGCCGCATCGAGAGCGGGACGCCCTGCAGGCTCTTGAGATGCCCCTGGCGCGCTACCACCCAGCCGGCAACCAGACCGAAGCCCACTTGACTCAAGGCAAACCAGTACCAGTTGATATGGTCGTCAAAATACGGGTTGAGCAATCCCAACGTGGAATGCAGCAGGCCCGTCCATAGGGCCGGCGCGATCAGCCCACCCAGCACAATCGGATGCCGCGGCAGGATCGGAAGCAGAGCCCCGTAGAGTAGCCCCACCAGGAATGACGATGCAGTATGGATCACAATCGCAATCAGAAATGGAGCCAGATGGAAGCTAGCCAGTTCATGCTCCGATGGAGCGCTCCACCCGGCCACGCCCGCGCCGCCCAGCAGGTTCACCACATACCAGATGCTGTGGAAGCGCACCACTCCATAAATCTCCGCCAGCACGATCATCACCGTGCCGCCGGCAAAGCCGCCCTTGATGCCCGAAGATATCGGATAGGTCACCACGGGCATCATGCCGCGGGCCACGACGGGATGCGCGTGTGCGACCCGCGTCACCCTGCGGCCTTCCCGCTCGATCGCGATCTCTTCGTCAGTCACCGGCAGCGACTCGTGCACTTCGTGCGGAAGCACCTGGCGGAACCAGCCGACCACACCCGCCACGGCCATCACCACTCCCAGCGCGGAGATCATCTTGTTGGTCACGAGGCCGGCAATCGTCAGCGTCAGCCCGACCGCCAGCATGAGCGGCCACTGCGTCGGTGCCGGCAGTTGAATCGCATTCTCTGGATGCCGGCCATCGCCATGCATGGCATCGTGTTCGTGTTGTGCGTCCGTACTCATCACCTATCGTCCAATCACGTACACAACGGTGAAGACCACCACCCATACCGCGTCCACGAAGTGCCAGTACAGCGC
Source organism: Acidobacteriaceae bacterium (assembly GCA_035642955.1). Classification (GTDB taxonomy): domain Bacteria; phylum Acidobacteriota; class Terriglobia; order Terriglobales; family Acidobacteriaceae; genus KBS-83. The sequence continues at coordinate 1,343 of DASQRJ010000271.1, read as the reverse complement.
CAGCACCTCCACCTTCTCGGTGTGTTCGGGCTTCAGCGCGCCGGTCAGGGCAAAGATAAGTACCGTTGTCAGCATGATGAGCCCGACGACGACGTGCGAAGCGTGCAGGCCCACCAGCGAGTAGAAGGTGGTGCCGAACAGATTGGTGCTGATCGTCAGCCCGTCCTTCATGATCAGTTCGCGCCACTCCCTCGCGGTGCCAAGCAGGAAGATGGCGCCAAACACGATCGTCAGTCCCCACCAGGCGCTGAAAGCGGCCATCGCCCGCTTCACCAGGGCGCGCTCGGCCATCCAGATGGTGAAGCTGCTCGACAGCAAAAAGATGGTGTTCAGGATCGGCAACGCCAGCACCTGCCGCGGCTGCGGCCCATAGGTGCTCTTGCCGATGTAATAGACGTACGCCACCACGAAGATGACAAAGATCGCCGACTCGGCGAGGATGAGCGAGAACATGGCGACACGGCCGCGCGATGGCAATTGCCACTCCGGATCGACAGTGTGGTCGTGTCCTGCGTGCGTCATGGGAATCGTGCTCATGACGGTGACCTTCCCAGGCTATGGGTCATCTCTTCCACCGGCTCGTCAGGATCGTTGGGATGCTTCAGGTCCCACAGCGGACGGCGACTATGGACTATCGGCTCGGTTGCAAAGTTATAGGGTGGCGGCGGTGAGTTCGTCGCCCACTCCAGCGTCCATGCGTCCCACGGATCCGGTCCTGCCAGACGGCCCTTGAGAGCGGAGTACACGATGTTGTAGACAAAAATTGCGATGGCGATCCCTTGTATGAACGCACCGACGCTCACGATCTGGTTCAGTGTTGTCCATCCGCGATCCGCCTCGTAGGTGTATATCGAGCGCGGCATACCCAGGATGCCGGGGACGTGCATGACATCGAAGCAGACATGGAAGCCAATAAGAAGCAGCCAGAAATGCCACTTTCCCAGTCGCTCATCCAGCATCCGCCCCGTGACCTTGGGGAACCAGTAATAGATCCCCGAGAAGAGGGCGAACAGAATCCCGCCGACGATTACATAGTGAAAGTGCGCAATCACAAAATAGGAATTGTGCAACTGCCAGTTGAACGGCGCGACCGAAAGGATGATGCCCGTCAGGCCCGCGATCAGGAACTGGACCAGGAAACCCACCGCAAACAACATTGGAGTCCGATAGCGGATCTTGCCGCCCCACATGGTGGCGATCCAGTTAAAGATCTTGATGCCGGTCGGAATGCCCACCAACATGGTCGAAAGGGCGAAAAACGCATTTGAGATTGACGTCATCCCCACGGTAAACATGTGATGCGCCCACACGCCAAGGCTCACGAAGCCGATGCCCACCGAGGC
>DASQRJ010000270.1:0-8718 GCA_035642955.1 Acidobacteriaceae bacterium | reverse complement strand
CACCGCGGTCCGCTTCGCCAAGCCGCGCAGCATTCGCTCGCTGGCGCTGTTGCTTCCCATCGCAACAGATTTTCCTGCCGTCAACACGGCCCGCGCCGCCATCGAGGGCGCCGTCCTCGCCGACTATGACTCCGATACCTACCGCTCCGACCGCAAGGACCGCAGCGTGGAAATCGCGACGCTGCTGGCCCCGGGAGGCGCGGCAGAGTCTGTCTATACATCCGGATTGAATGAGGGCGTGATCCTTGCGGAATCACAGAACTTCGCCCGCGCGCTCATCAACGAGCCCGGCAATATTCTCACTCCGACCGAGTTTGGCCGCCGTGCCGCCGCCATGGCCAAGGAGAATGGACTCGCGTGTGAAGTCCACTCCACCGACAAGCTCAAGGAACTGAAGATGGGCGCGTTCCTGGGCGTCGCGCAGGGCTCCGCCGAGCCGCCCGCGCTGATCGTGCTGCGTTACGAGCCGGCGGATGCTCCCCAGGACGGTCCGGTGCTCGGCCTGGTCGGCAAAGGCATTACCTTCGACACCGGCGGCATCTCCATCAAGCCCGCAGACAACATGGAGAAGATGAAGTACGACATGGCAGGCGGCGCGGCGATGATCGCAGCCATGCGCGCCATCGCGCATTTGAAGCCGAAGGTGCGCGTCGTCGCCGTTATCTGCTCCGCGGAAAACATGCCCGGCGGCAAAGCCTACCGGCCAGGCGACATCCTGACCGCGATGTCCGGCAAGACCATCGAGATCATCAATACCGACGCCGAGGGCCGCCTGGTGCTCGCCGATGGGCTGCACTACGCGCAGCAGCTCGGCGCGACGCATCTCATCAACGCTGCAACCCTTACCGGCGCGGTCGCCGTTGCACTCGGTCAGATCAACGCCGGCGTCTTCTCGAACAACGATGAAGAATATGCGCACTTCGCCACGGCAACCGGGCAGTCCGGTGAGCGCTTCTGGCGCCTGCCGGTCGAGGATGAATACCGCGAATCCATCGTCTCGCAGATTGGCGACATCAAGAACACCGGCGGACGCTACGGCGGGGCTATCACCGCGGCAATGTTCCTGAAGGAGTTCGTGGGCGACACGCCATGGCTGCATCTGGACATCGCGGCGCTCGCCTGGAACGACGATGCAAAGGCATGGATCGCCTCCGGCCCGACCGGCATTGCCGTGCGCACGATCGCGGAGTGGGTGCGGACCTACGCCTGACCTATCAGAACCGGTCGCGGGCGGCGAGCGCTTGTCAGGCTGCTCCCCCCACGATCGGTTCTAAAGAGATGACGCAGCAAGCGGTGCGCGTGCGCATGCTGCGGGCTCTTCGCCCCGGTCGTTGCGTCGGTCGTTTTCCACATTCTTCTTCGGGTCAGTCACTTCCACCTGTTCGAATCCGTCCGTCGCCAGAATGGCAATTTTGCGTCCCTTTCATTCACCGCTCATACATATACCTCTGGTATGTAGGGATTTGGAGAGCTCTGTGCCGTTGCCAACGCATCGTGCAGAGGCCATTCCAGAATCCTGGTGAAAGGGCTAACCTGTGGGGTCGTCGCATCTCACCAAAGCCGCGACATCGGATAGAGCAAGACTCAGGAGATCTCGAACGTGAAATCAAGCACGAAGGCCATTCTCGCCGCAGCCACCGCACTCCTTTCCCTCACCGCCTGCAACTCCACCAAGACGATTCAGCTCTCCGGCGCGGGCAGCACCTTCGTCTATCCAGTCATGGGCCGCTGGACGGCGGACTTCCAGAAAGCGCACCCGAATGTGCAGATCAACTATGCGTCGATCGGCTCGGGCGGCGGCATTCAGCAGGTGAAGGCAGGCACGGTGGACTTCGGCGCCTCCGATGCTGCGCTCAACGACCAGCAGCTCGCCGCGATGAAGCCGGTGCTGCAACTGCCGGAGTCAGCCGGCCCGGTCGTCATCACCTACAACCTACCGGAGCTGAAGCAGCCGCTGCATCTCTCTCCGGAGGCACTGTCCGGCATCTTCCTGGGCACCATCAAGAGCTGGCAGGATCCAGTGATCAAGAGCGCGAACCCCGGGGTGGAGCTGCCCAAGAGCGCCATTGCGGTCATCCATCGCGCGGACAGCAGCGGTACGAGTGCCGTCTTCACCACCTATCTCTCCGAGGTGAGCAAAGACTGGGCCAGTAAGGTAGGCAAGGGCACGCAGGTGAACTGGCCAGCCGGCAACGGCGGCAAGGGCAGCGAGGGCGTGACCGGCCAACTGCGGCAGACTCCGGGTTCCATCGGCTACGTGGAGCTGACCTACGCGCAGCAGAACAATCTGCCGATCGCAGCGATGGAGAATCAGGCAGGCAAGTACGTGATGCCCACCCCGGAGAGCACGACCGCGGCCATCAATGGATTCCTGAACCAGATCCAGCAGGATCCGCGGCTGCCCATCGTGAACCCGCCTGCCAGTGCAAGCGACGCTTACCCCATCGCAACCCTTACTTACCTCATCGTGCCCAAGGACGGCACCGACGTGGACAAGCGGCAGACGCTCAAAGACTTCATCAAGTACATCGTGAGCGACGGGCAGAACGTAGCCGGCTCGCTGAACTACGCGCCACTGCCGGACGGGGTGAAGCAGAACGACCTGAACCTGCTGAACCAGATGACAGCACAGGGCAAGCCGCTGAAGTAAGCCCGACAACAGCAGACAAAGGCAGATAACAACAGCAAACTACAGAAAGCGCGCAGCGGCAGATGAAAGCTCTATCTGCCGTTGTCTGCTTTGGCCTGAAGTTGTCTGGTGCTGTCTGCCCTACATCGCTTCCGGCGCATCGATTCCCAGCCAGCCCAGCACGCGAAGCAGCTCGCGTTCCGCAACCGCGGCGGTTGCGAAAAGAAGCTGCTTCCGCGACGCATCCGTCTCGGTCAGGATGTGGAAGCGGTGGTAGAAGTTATTGAACTGCTGCGCAAGCTGAAAGGCATGCTTGGCCAGGTATGCGGGCTCCGCCGTAGCGATGCATTGCTCCAGCAGAAGCGTGGTTTTTGCAGCCGTCTGCCAAAGCTCCCACAGAACATTACTGCTCGAATCGCTTCCGTCTGCGTCACTTTCGACGAACTTCGCGAGCGCAGCGCCATCGACCGCAGCCAGCGCCGCCGCACTGGTGATGCCGCCCTTGCGGAAGATGCTGCGCGCGCGGACGATCGCGTATTGCACATACGGTCCGGTCTCGCCTTCGAAGCTCAGCGCGTCATGAAAATCAAAGGCGATCACCGAATTGCGCGTGTACTTCAGCATGAAGTAGCGCAGCGCACCAATGGCAATGCGGGTGCCGATCTTCCGCCGCTCTGCGTCATCCAGCTCCGGATGCCGTGAATCGACCTCCGACTTCGCTGCGGCAATCAGCCGGTCGATGAGATCGTCGGCCTTTACGCCGAAGCCCTTGCGGCCGGAGACTTCGATATACGCGCGCCCGCGCTCCTCTTCCGAAAGCTTGTAGCCAAGCTCCTCCGCGCAGCGCGGCGTCAGCGCCACCATCTCGTAGGAGAAGTGCACATAACGCTCCGCCGCGTCGGTGTAGCCCATGCCGCACAGGGCCTCGATGACGTTCGCCTGCGGGTCGGCCTGCCGCGAATCGATCACGTTGTAGATCGCCTGTGCGCCGCCGAAGTGCGGATGTTCCCGCTCGCCCTGCTCCGCGGATATCCAGCAGGTGTGGTCGGGGTACTCGAAGAAGCGGCGATAGCCGAAGTCCTTGCCCAGCAGGCCGAACTTCCAGAGATGGTAGGCGATGTCTTTGCCGACATAGGTCACCGTGCCGTTCGAGCGCACGATCACCTTTGCGTCTTCATCCGGAACGCCGCCGCGGGCGCTATCGGGCACACCGTCCGCTGTTCCGGCGCGCCGCATCACCCAGCAGCCCTTGTTCTTGCCTTCGGCTTCGAGATACAGCACGCCGCGCTCTTTCAACTGCTGGAATGCCAGGTCCCAGAAGTGCAGGTGCAGGATCTCGCTCTCGCGCGGAAGAAAATCGTATTCGATATCCAGCCGCTGCATGGTTTCGAGGTGGCGGCGCAGCACGGCGGTTGAAATCGTATCCGCCGCGGCAGCAATCTCGTTGCCGCCCGCCTCGATCGCATGGAGGGTTCCTAAACGCAGCGCGCGCCGACTTGCCTTGATCTCCTGGTCACTGTCGGCGTCATACCAGGCAGAGACCTTCGCGTAGACATCCCAGCAGTAGTAGTCCAGCCGCTCGTTGCGCGCGGCAAGCTCGCGGAAGAGTGTCGCAATCTGCTCCTGCGACAGATTCTCCAGATGCATCAGCCCGACCACCACGTCGGCCACCTGCACTCCGGTGTTGTCGATATAGTTCTGCACATCGACACGCTGGCCGGCCGCGCGCAGCATCCGTACAAACGTATCTCCCAGGATGGCGTTGCGCAGATGCCCCACATGCGCCGCTTTGTTCGGGTTGATGCTCGTGTGCTCGACCAGCGAATGCACCCCGGCGCCGAAGCTGGCGTCCTCCTGCGACTTCGCAATCACCGTCAGCGCGGCGCCGCGATCGAGCCGCGCATTCAGGTAGCCCGCGCCGGCCACTTCAAAACTCGCGAAGCCCGCGAGCGGCAGGCTCTTCAGCGACTCGAGCAGTTCTCCGGCAATCTGTTTCGGCGCGCGCCGCAGCGGGCGCGCCAGCTCAAAGGCTACGGGCGTCGCATAGTCGCCCAGCGCTACCTGCGGTGGCTGCTCCAGGTTGATGCGGAGGTTGTCGACGCCATAGAGCTCGAGCACGATGCTGCGCAGTCGCTCGCGCAGCCGTTGTTGCATCTGTCTGTACAGTGGAAGGTCCTTGCGGCCGCGCGTCCAGACCGCTGAGAACGCGCAAAAGCCTTGATTTTATTGCCCGATTCTAGCAGAGGTCGATGGTAGACGGTCCGACATCAGCGTCCGACTTGTCACCTGTAGGCATGCCACCTAAGATGAAACATGTCATACCTACATATGCCATGTAGCACTGTTCGAAGCGCCTGAAAGTCCAGCCTGCTGATGCCTGAACGCCCACCCTACTACCTGACCACGCCGATCTACTACGTGAATGCGAGGCCGCACCTCGGCACTGCGTATTCCACCATCGTCACCGACACCATCGCCCGCTACAAGCGCGCGCAGGGCTTCGATGTATTCTTCCTGACCGGCACCGACGAGCACGGGCAAAAGATCCAGCGTTCCGCCAAGGCGATGAACTGCTCGCCGCAGGAGTTCGTGGACACGGTAGCCGCAGAGTTCCGCGCGCTGTGGGACAAACTCGGCCTCAGCTACACCGACTTCATCCGCACCACCGAGCCGCGCCACCAGCGCGGCGTCCAGCAGCTCTTCATCCTGCTCAAGGAGCGCGGCTTCATCTACAAGGGCTTCTACACCGGACAGTACTGCGTCTCGGACGAGGCCTGGGTCGACGTCGGCCCCGGTGAGCCATGCCCCGACTGCGGACGCATCACCGAGACGGTGACGGAAGAGAACTACTTCTTCAAGCTCTCCGCCTTCGAACGCAAGCTGCTCGAACTCTACGAACAGCAGCCTGATTTCATCCGCCCCGAATCGCGCCGCAACGAGGTGCTCTCCTTCGTGCGTAGCGGCCTGCGCGATCTGTCGATCAGCCGCCCCAGCTTCTCCTGGGGCATCCCTTTCCCCGGCGACGAGAAGCACGTGATCTACGTGTGGATGGACGCGCTTGCCAACTACATCACCGCGCTCGGCTGGGGTTCGGAGGACGATTCGCTCTACCAGCGCTTCTGGGCCGACGATCGCCTGCGCCCGGAAGGCGCGCCGCTGCACATCATCGGCAAGGAGATCTCGCGCTTCCATTGCGTCTACTGGCCCGCCGTCCTCATGGCCGCCGGGCTGCCGCTGCCCAGGTCCATCTTTGCGCACGGCTGGCTGCTCTTCGATCAGAACAAGATGTCGAAGTCGCGCGGCAACGTGGTGCGCGCCGAGACCATCCACGATGTCCTAGGCAACGACGCGCTCCGCTACTTCCTGCTGCGCGAGGTGGTCTTCGGCCAGGATGGCAACTTTACCTTCGACGCGCTGGTGCAGCGCTACAACGCCGACCTTGCCAACGGCTACGGCAACCTGGTCAGCCGCACACTGGCGATGATCACCCGCTACTTCGGGGGGATCGTGCCCAGTGGCAGCGCGGATGCGAACGTGCGCGACGCGGTCGAGACCACCATTGCCGCTTTCCACGAGCGCATGCACGATTTCGACTTTTCGCGCGCGCTGGAAGCAGCTTGGCAGTTTGTCGGTACCGTCGACGGCTACATCACTGGCAGCACACCCTGGAAACTCGGCGCCAAGGAGGACGAGACCAGCCGCCAGGAACTCGGCAGCATCCTCTACACCTGCGCCGAAGCCATCCGCATCATCACCGCACTGGTCGCGCCGGTGCTGCCCGATGCCGCCGCAAAGGTGTGGCAGCAACTCGGCCTCGGCGACATCGCACAGGCCGACCTCAAAAACATCGCGTGGGGCGGACTCCAGCCCGGCACCAAACTTGGCGAAGCAGCGCCGCTCTTTCCCCGCGCAGAAAAGGACGCCGTCACCCGTATGAAAGAGATTGAAGAGAACCGCCCGCAGAGCGCGCTCGAACAGGCGCTCGCCTCCGTCCCCACCGTCCGCGTGGAGCCTTCCACCACGGCGCCGCTCGACAAGCCCGCCGAGAAAGCGGACACGTCTGCGCCGGAGGCGGGACCGAAGCCAATCGTCGGTGCACCGCTCAACCCTCCCGCGCCTGCGGGCCCCGCATCCACCACCCCCGGTCAGATCACCATCGACGACTTCACCAAGGTCGAGCTGCGCGTGGGGCAGGTGAAGGTGGCCGAGCGCGTGCCCAAGGCAGACAAACTGCTGCGGCTTGAAGTCGACCTGGGCACGGAGACGCGCCAGATTCTTGCCGGCATCGCCGAATCCTACGAGCCGGAATCGCTCATCGGCCGCAAGGTCATCGTGGTGGCGAACCTGGCGCCACGCAAGCTGCGCGGCCTCGAATCGAACGGCATGCTGCTCGCCGGATCGATCGAAGGCGGCAAGGCCGTGCTCGCCAGTTTCCTCGAAGATGTACCGCTCGGAGCCAAAGTCAAGTAAGGCAGGGTCAAATCACCGTATGCTCACCGATTCCCACGCGCACCTGGACAACGCGCGCTACGACGCCGACCGCGAGGCCATGCTGAAAGCCGCGCTTCAGGCCGGCGTGGGCACCGTGCTCTCCATCGGCATCGGCGATGGTCCGGACACCATGCACCGCGCGCTCGATCTGTGTCGTGAGTACGCCGGCCGCACCGACGTGCCACGCCTCTATGCCACCGCCGGCGTCCATCCCGACGACGCAGCCAAGCTCGACGACGCAGCCCTCGACAAGCTGAACAAGCTGCTGGCCGAGCCCGGGGTCATCGCCTGCGGCGAGATCGGCCTGGACTACTACTGGGATACCGCCCCGCGCGCCGTGCAGCAGGAGGCCTTCATCGAGCAGATGGAGTGCGCAGCCGGTCATTGCCTGCCCATCGTCATCCACTGCCGCGCCGCGGAGCGCGCCGGCGCCGGCGATACTGCCGCGTGGGACGACACGCTCGACCTGCTGGATCGCCACTGGCGCCAGACTGGTCTCGGCGGCATCCTGCACTGCTTCGCCGGCACCGCGGAGCATGCGCGTCGCGCCATCGACTGGGGCTTTCTCATTTCCTTCGCCGGCAACATCACCTTCCCCAAGGCGCAGGCCATCCGCGATGCCGCACAGGCGCTCCCGCTTACTTCCGTGCTGGTCGAAACCGATGCGCCCTTCCTCGCACCTGTCCCCATGCGCGGCCAGCGCAACGAGCCCGCCTATGTCACCGGAACCGCGGCAAAACTCGCAGAGCTGCTGAACGTGGACGCGGAGGAGATCGCCCAGATCACTACCCACAATTTTGAGAAGCTGATGCGGATTGCCAGCTGAACTGACAGAGCGATGAGCAACCAGGCCGGGAGATTACAAGTCGATCGATTCATTCTTGCGCAGATCGACAGTGTGCCTCATCTGGAAGCGCTGCTGCTGCTCTTCAACAGCCGGCCCAAAACGTGGTCCTCGGAGGAGATGGCGCGATCGTTATATGTGCGTAACGAGGTCGCATCGAAAATTCTGGATAACCTGCTGCACCGCAAGCTCATCGTGGCTGGCCATGAAAAATCCGACCTCTTTTTCTATAGCTCGGATGACGAAGCGCGGAACGCCATGCTGCAAGATGTCGATGCGATCTATCGCAAGGAAGTCGTTCGCATCTCATCCATGATTCACTCCAAGGCGTCGGCCGGCGTACGGGACTTCGCTCGCGCATTCCGTCTCAAGAAAGACAAAGAATGATGGCTGGAGCGGTCTACATTCTCGGCACCCTGGTGGCTCTTGCCTGCGCCATACTTCTGCTCCGCGGCTACGTCAGAGGCCGGCAAAAGCTACTGCTTTGGAGCAGTTTCTGCTTTTTCGGGCTGGCGATCTCTAACTTTCTCGTATTCGTCGACCTGATCGTGCTCCCGACGCAGATCGATCTCTATCCGCTGCGGCTCGCCACGGCAGCCGTCGCCATGTTGCTTCTGCTGTACGGCCTCATATGGGAAGGAGAGTGACGGCATGATCGAAGGGTTCCTGCTCGGCATCATCGCGACCTCGTCGTTGACCGCAGGCGTCTTCTTCCTGAAATTCTGGAAGAAGACCCGCGATTCTCTGTTTCTCG
>DASQRJ010000269.1:0-3894 GCA_035642955.1 Acidobacteriaceae bacterium | reverse complement strand
TCGCGGTGTGTGCGGAGACGCGGCGCGCATGCTCACAAAGCGCTTCGGCCGTGTGCTGTGCAATGCCGGTGACCATAGCGGCGAGAGCGAGGCATGCCGGCCTGGCGTAGGCTGCCAGCACATCCACCGGCTCGCCCGCATGCAGATTCTGCAGCAAGCGATCCAGCTCCGGCTCGAGAGCCTGCCGCCATTGCCGCAACAGAGTGGGAGAAAGCACTTTCAATGTCTGAGCGCGCAGCCGGAGACGGAGCTCTTCGTTCGCCGGTGCGATGGCTTCGTCGCTCTTCACGCTGGCAGGGACGGCACGCTCGTCCCGCAGCACGGCAAGAATATCGCGATGGCGGCTCAGCACCCAGGCCTGCAGCGCTGGATCGAAGTAAGGCGCTTCCATCTCAGGAGGCTCCGGCGAATCCTGCCTGTCTGCGTGCCAGTCCGGAATCGATGGGTTCTCTCGCCTTGCGTGCATGCCTGCGCTCCCGCGAGCCAGAGCATATCTCAGCAAAAAGAGAGGGATGTCATCGCAATGTCATGGGGCAATGTCATGCGAAGCAGCCCGCCCGTTGCCGATCAACCGGCCGGTGGCGCATCGGCAGCGTCGCGGACGCGCAATACGATCAGCGTCTCATCGTCGAAGTGTTCGGCGCCGTCCTGAAACGCGCTGATCCTGGCCATGATCAGGTCCGCCAGCTCGCCCGCACTCAGCGACGCATTCTGCTGCACGATCTCGGTCAACTGCTCGGTACCGAACATCTCCCCCGCGGGATTCTGCGCATCGGCCAGTCCATCGCTGAAGAAGATGACGGAGTCGCCAGGCCGGGTCGAGAGCGTGAATTGCTCGTAGGAGACATCGGGGAAAAGCCCGAGAGGGAAGCCCTCGGCGTGTATGGTCTCAACTTCGCCACTGCGGCAGATGAGCGGCTGCACCGCGCCCGCGTTGGAGATCTCCAAAGTCTGATCTTCGTCATTCCACACCGCGTACACCATGGTGACGTACTGCGCGTCCACGCGCCGCTCCTGCAGCGAATCGTTCAGCAGGCGCAGCATCTCTTCCGGATGCAGCGCGCGGGGCGCGGCGGCGCGCATGATGCCGCTGACCAGCGCCGCATAGAGCGCGGCCGGTGCGGCCTTGCCGCTGGCGTCGCCCAGCGCAATGCCGGTACGGTGCGCGTCATAGTGCAGGAAGTCGTACATGTCGCCGCCGATGGTGCGCGCCGGCAGGAAACGCGCCGCAAACTCAGCGGAGCGATGTTTGGGACGCGATTGCGGCAGCAGGCGGAGTTGCACCTCCCGAGCCATCTCCAGGTCGTGCTCCAGGCGCTGTTCCTGCTGCGCGACGCGCTGGTAGAGCCGGGCATTCTCGATGGCAATCGCGATCTGCGCCGCGAGCGTCACAATGGTGCGCTGGTGATCCTCGTTGAAGTAGTTGACGCGCGTGTGCTCCATGTCCAGAACACCGATCACCTTCTTCTTGTAGATCAGCGGAACAGCCAGCTCCGATCGTGTGAGCGGATTCACGATGTGGTAGCGCGGATCGCGGCGCACATCGGGCGCGTAGACCGGCGCCTGCGTCTGCACCGCGACGCCGACCAGGCCGCGGCTGAGCGGAACCCGTTCGATGGGAACGTAGCGCTCGCCGAAGCGGACGGCAAATTGCGTCTCCAGCACCTGTTCGCGCTCGTTGAGCAACAGGATGGAGAACATCTGGTAATCGATCAGCCGCCGCAACAGGTGGCCGATACGTTCCAGCAGCTCGTCCAGATCGAGGATCGAGCTGAGGTCGCGCGAGATCTCGGTGAGCACCGCGAGGGTTTGCGCCTGGCGGGAGACGCGGGTGTAAAGACGCGCGTTTTCGATAGCCACGGCGACCCGCGATGCGGTCAGCTCCAGCAGGCGAAGCTGTTCCTCCTGGAAGTAGCCGACCTCCTCGCTTTCGATATCGATGACGCCGATGACCCGGCCCTTGACGATCAGTGGTACCGCCAGTTCGGAGCGCACTGCATCATTGGCGGCGACGTAGTTCTCTGTGCCGCGCACGTCGTTGACCAGCACCGGCTCCTTGCGCGCGGCAGCTTGGCCGATAATCCCTTCGCCGATGCGGAAACGGCGCCGCTCCGTCTCCGGCGTATGGCCGATCTGGAAGCGCATGCGGAGATCGTTGGTGCGGTCGTTCAGCAGCAGAATGGCGAAGATGCGGAAGTCGATGACGGCGCGCACCAGCTCGGCCGTCTGATGCATGATGGTCTGCAGATCCAGGGTGGCGTTGAGCGCATTCGCCAGCCGCATGAGGAAGGCGAGCGGGATCGGCTCTGCGCGCACCTGCGCGCGCGCCGCTGCGGCTTCGCTAGCGGGCCGGTAGTCGCCCTCGAAACTCTCATGGGGCTGGTCCTGCTGGCCATCATCCTTCACAGATCTCTGCTCCACTGCCCACGCCCGAAACAGGGCAAGGCAATCGAGTCATCATAGCGCAGCGAACGCGCGGCCATACCGCCCCGAGGCCGCACAAGTTGCCGTGTAGAAGCGGTTTAGGCAGGGGCGGTCGCGGCCGTTGCCGCAAGCGTCGAACGCAGCTCCTCGACGATGCGCACGCTGGCGCTGGCGCCAATACGGGTCGCGCCCGCTTCGAGCATGGTGCGGGCATCACTGAGCGTGCGGATGCCGCCGGATGCCTTGACGCCACACCGGTCGCCGGCGATGCCGCGCAGCAATGCCACGTCGGCAGCGGTGGCCCCCCCGGTGGAAAAGCCGGTGCTGGTCTTCAGGTAGTCCGCTCCGCAGTGGATGACGATCTCCGCGGCGCGCAGTTTTTCCGGCATGGAGAGCAGGCAGGTTTCGAGGATCACCTTCACCACAGCGCCGGCGGCACGGCCGACCTCGGTGACCGAGCGGATGTCTGCTTCCACCTGCTCGTACATGCCGCTCTTCAACATGCCGACATTGAGCACCATGTCGAGCTCGCGCACTCCCAGCTTTACCATCTCGCGCGCCTCATCCCGCTTGGTCGTGCAGAGATTGGCTCCCAGCGGAAATCCGATCACCACCCCGACCGGGATATCGGTGCCGGCCAGCACCGAGGTGGCCAGCGGAACCCACGCGGGATTCACCATGGCGCAGGCAAAACGATGCTCCGCCGCCTCGCCGCATAGAGCGAGTATCTGATCGCGCGTCGCGTCGGGCTTTAGCAGAGTGTGGTCGAGCACGGCAGCCAGCCGGGCCGGCGCGGCGAGTGTATTTCTGGCCAAGACAGCAGCGTCAAAACTGCCGCGCGTTGTCGTAAGAACTTCGTCAGACGTGTTCAGCTCCATCACTTTCATTTTCGCACTCCAGTTCCTGGGTGAGCATAGATGGGCAAGCATAGAAATGCGCCCTCCTGATGGACGCAGCGGGCGGACGAGCGTTGCCACATGGGCTGTGGAGAACGTCAGTCGGCAGCGTCAGGCGGAAAGATACAGATGTCGGGAAGGTTGCGGAAGCGTTCGGCGTAGTCCATGCCGTAGCCGATGACGAAATGGTTGGGGATGCTGAAGCCCACATATTCGGCCTGGATCGCTTCGATGCGCCGTTCCGGCTTGTCGAGCAGCGCGGCGACCCGCAACGAGCGCGGGCGGTGCTGCATGAGCATGCGCTTGAGGAACGAGAGGGTGAGACCGGTGTCGAGAATATCCTCAACCAGTATGATGTTGCGTCCCTCGATGGGGTGGTCAAGGTCTTTGATAAGCCTGACCGCTCCGCTCGATTGTGTGCCCTTGCCATAGCTGGATACGGCGACGAAATCGAAGGTGCACTGGATACTGATGGCGCGCGCAAGATCAGAGAGAAAGATAGCTGCGCCCTTGAGTACACCAACCAGCAGAACGGATTCACGGGCGAAGTCCCGGTCGATTTGCGCACCGAGTT
>DASQRJ010000268.1:0-7537 GCA_035642955.1 Acidobacteriaceae bacterium | reverse complement strand
CAAAAGCAAAGGGCGATTTCCCTTTCGAGATCTCTCCCCTTACTTTCCGATTTATCCGCTGGTTCTCTTAACCGTTAAGAATGGTCAGGGTTGCTAACAGGTACTCACGGATGGAATTTTGGCGAGGCACAGGCATCTTGAACATATCTCTGTAGTCGATTCGGAACGACTCTCTGGCTTCGGGAACGACTCAGGGCAGAAACACCCAAAGCGCCGCAGCTATCAGAAACATTAGCGCATCGAAATGAAACGCAGTGTCAAAGCCATGTTTCGCAGCCAGCGCGCCCACAGTATACGGCGCTGCCGCGCTCGCCAGACGGCCGAGATTATAGGTAAAGCCCTGTGCTGTAGACCGTATACGCGTGGGATACGTCTCCGCGGTGACCGAGGCAAAGCCGCTGAAGTAACCCGTAGCCGCAAACGCCAGGCACGGTCCCAGTACCATCAGCGTCCAGGGTGATCGGACTGCAGCAAAGAGTGCAAGCAGTCCTGCTGCCGCAACAAGAAAGGAGACGTACATGCGCTTGCGTCCGAACGCCGAAGCAAGATACCCGAAGCTGATATAGCCAAACCACATGCCCATCTGCGTGGTCACCAGGACGACCGTCATCGTTCGCGAAGCCAATCCGATCCCCCCATCTTGCACGGGCAGCGACAGATACGATGGCACCCAGAGATTGAACCCCCACCAGGCAAACAGGCAGAAAGCGTTCATCAGCGTGAGCGCAACCGTGCGCCCTGCGAGCGGCCCGCGAAATAGCGCGAGCAAACCGCCCGGTTCCTGCCCGGGCGTGGTCCGAGAGTTGCGCCATACTTGGGGCTCGGGCACCTTGCGGCGAATCCACACCGTCAGCAGCGCGGGCAGAATGCCGACAAAAAACACGCCGCGCCAACCCGCGAACGGCAGCACAAGGTACACAACCACAGCGGCCAGGCCATAGCCGATCGCGAACGCGCTCTGCATCAGGCCCAGCGCTTTCTCCAGGGTTGCTGCCGGCCAGGTCTCGCTTACCAGCGAAGCGCCTGTCGCCCACTCTCCACCCATGCCTAAGCCAAGCAGGATGCGAAACACTGCAAGCGAAACGAAGCTCCACGCCAGGCCGCACGCCGCCGTGAATACCGCATACAGCAGCACGGAACCCATCAGCGCACGCGTACGTCCAAAGCGATCCGCCGCCAACCCAAAGAGAATACCCCCCACCGCCGCGGCTACAAGCGTGACTGAACCAAGCAGACCTGCGGAGCTCTTTGTCAGGTGCAGGCCCGCCATCACCGCAGGCAGCGCAAGAGCATACAGCAGGATGTCAAAAGAATCGAGCATCCAACCCAGCGAGGCCGCAAGCAGCGCGCGCCGGGCCTCCAGCGGAGCGTCGCGTAGCCATGCTAACGGACGCGAACTCCTTTGGGCCGTTGGAAGCACACTCACACGAGGTTGCCTTTTCCAGCGGAGGGCAGAGTTCCGAAGCCGCCACCGCCAGGCGTCTCGATACGCAGCCGATCGCCGGGCTGCAGCTCTAGCCGAACCTTTGCGGGCAGAGCCTCCACCGTGCCATCGTTACGGAGCAGCGTGTTGCGGCCCGCGCCGCCAGGACCGCCCCCCTGTGCGCCATAGGGGCAACTCTCGCGGCGGTCTGTAAGGATCGTTGCTGCTGTAGGCACAAGCATCTCGTACTCACGTATGAGGCCCTCCCCTCCCGCAAACCGGCCTTTCCCGCCGGAATTCCTCCGCAAACCATAGGTGCGAATCCGTACCGGAAGCGCCTGCTCTAGCGCCTCGACGGGTGTGTTACGCGTATTGGACATGTGCGTGTGTACACCGTTTAGTCCTGCCAAGCCATTCCGACCGCCCATGCCACCGCCCGCGGTCTCATAGTAGGCGAATGCTTTGCCGTCGAAGTCCTTGCCTCCCAGCGTCACATTATTCATCGTGCCCTGACTCGCGGCCGGAATGCGCTCAGGCATTGCTTTCGCCAGCGCACCCAACACCACATCGGTGATGCGTTGCGAGCACTCCACATTGCCGCCCGCCACGGCTGAGGGGTGCCGCGCGTTCACTACCGAGCCTGCCGGTGCGGTCACTTTGACCGCCCGGCCGACGCCGTCGTTGTAGAGCACGTCCTCTTCGACCAGACAGCGAAAGCAATACAGCGTTGCCGAGAG
The DNA here is from genome assembly GCA_035642955.1 of Acidobacteriaceae bacterium. Taxonomy (GTDB): domain Bacteria; phylum Acidobacteriota; class Terriglobia; order Terriglobales; family Acidobacteriaceae; genus KBS-83. The sequence goes on along the minus strand of DASQRJ010000268.1, from coordinate 5,377 downwards.
CGTAATGGCAAAATTTGCATTCACGCCACCCGAGGTCTGCAGGTCGGAACCCGTGAAGTCTACCGTGGCCCCATCGCCTTCAATCGTGATGGCGCATCGAATGTGTACGGGTTCCTTTGAAAGACCATCGTTGTCCAACGCGTCGGCAAATTCATAATGCCCATCCGGGATAAGAGCGATCGTATGCCGCATAACCCGTTCAGCATAGTCCTGCGTCGCGGCTGCATACTGTTCGACACGCTCGAGCCCATAGCGCGAAGCCATGTGCAGCAGGCGCGCCTCACCAATGCGGTTGGCAGCGATCTGTGCGGACAGATCGCCCTCGCGCTCCTCGGGTGTCCGCACGTTGGCAAGGATCACGGAGAGCAGCTCGCGATCGACCTCGCCCGTCTTCACCAGTCTGACCGGCGGCAGAATCAAGCCCTCTTGAAACACCTCACAGGCCAATGGCATTGAGCCCGGACTCATGCCGCCAACGTCGGAATGATGCGCACGATTCGCGATAAAGAACACGGGTTTCCCCTGCGAGGTAGCACCAGGCAGAAACACCGGGGCCACCAGCGTGATGTCCGGCAGATGCGTGCCGCCGCGAAACGGATCGTTCAGCACCACCATATCGCCGGGCTGCATGATCACATGATGGATCGCCGCGCGTACCGACAGCGGCATCGCCCCAAGATGGACCGGCAGATGATCGCCCTGCGCTATCGTGCGGCCTTCGCTATCGTAGATAGCGCATGAGTAGTCGAGTCGCTCCTTGATATTGGGGGAAAACGACGTACGGCAGAGCGTGACACCCATCTCCTCGGCCACGGAGACAAACAGGTTCTTAAAGATCTCCAGTTCAATTGGATCGAACCCGGAGTCAGTGTCCATGGCTGCCTCCTTTGCGGTTTACGACCAGTGTGCCTACAGCGTCGATGCGCCATTCCCATCCAGGCGGTATCACGTTTGTTGACTCCCCCGTGATCACGATCGCCGGACCGCGTCCCTGCATGCTCGGCGCAAGCCGGCTGCGGTGATAGACCGGCGTCGCGAGTCGCGCACCGCGGAAGATCGTCTCGCGTGTAAGGTCCGGGGGAGGCAACGACTTTACTCCCACGCTTTCAGCTTTAACGAGCAGGGGCTTTGAAGTACGGCCAATAGCGCGAAGCCGCAGTTGCACGGCCTCCGTAGCGCGTGCAGGGTTGCTGTAGCCGTACAGCTTCGCGTGGCGCTGGTGAAATTCCTTGTTCAGAGCCGCGACATCCGCCGCAGGCTCCAGCAGCGGCACATCGATCTCAAAGGCCTGCCCCTTATAGCGCATCGCGAGCGCCGCGCTCAACACAACCTCATCCGACACAAAGCCTTCCGCTACCAGGTCCCGTTGCGCGCGTTCGATCAACGGCTGAAGCTTATCCGTAAGATCCGCAGTCCTGAGATCACTTGTCGATTGCAGCACCGAGGCCGAGTAGTCTTTGGCTACATCGGCCAGCAGCATCCCCAGTGCGGAAAGCACACCGGAGTGCTCCGGAATCAATATAGTTGTCATCTCCAGCGAGGCCGCTAGCTCGCATGCATGGAGTCCGCCCGCGCCGCCAAAGGCGAGTAACGCAAAGTCGCGCGGATCGAAGCCGCGTTGCACGCTGACCACCCGCATCGCACGCTCCATGTTGGCGTTGGCGATTCGCACAATGCCCTCAGCCAACGCCTGCACGCTGAGCTCAAGGTTCGCCGCGAGTGTTTCCGCGACGCGCTGCGTGTGCGCCACATCCAGGCTCATGCGGCCACCGAGAAAAAACGCTGGATCAAGCCTTCCCAACAGCAGATTGGCATCAGTGACCGTAAGCTCCACGCCCACGCCAAAGCAGGCTGGCCCAGGATCGGCGCCCGCGGAGCGCGGACCCACACGTAGGCCTCCTCCGGAATCGATCCACGCAACCGATCCGCCGCCCGCGCCGACGGTGTGTATGTCCAGAACAGGCAGCCGCACAGGCAGGTCGCCGACCAGCGACTCATTCGTCGTGCCGATCACACCGTCGATCAAACTCACGTCGGTAGAAGTCCCGCCCATATCGAAGGTAATCAAGCGTGAAAAGCCTGACGCTTCCCCCATCGCCTGCGCACCCACAACACCCGCCGCCGGACCGGAGAGGATGGTTTGCACGGCCTCCGTGCGAGCACGCGCGGCAGAAATCGAGCCGCCGTTCGACTGCATGATGCGCAGCATGCTGCGTCCAAGGCCCTGCTGCAGACGCTCAAGGTAGCGTTCCATGATCGGCCCCACATACGCATTCACTGCCGTGGTCGCCCAGCGCTCATACTCGCGGTACTCTGGCAGCACCTCATGCGATGCAGAAACACAAAATCCCGCGCTGCGCAATACCGCCGCAGCAATGGTTTCATGCAGCGATGTCGCATACGAGTGTAGAAAGCATACCGCAATGGACTCCACCTCAAGCTCGCGCAAAACCTCGGTTAGCTTCTCAAGCTCTGCCTCATCCAACGGCTGCAGCACGCTTCCATCCGCAGCAAGCCGCTCCTGTACACCGAAGGTCAGCTCCGGCGCGACCAGCGGCTCAGGTCGCTGCACCATGAAGTTGTAAAGCTCTGGCCGCGTTTGACGGCCGATGCGAAGCACGTCCTCAAACCCTGCCGTCGTGACCAACGCCACACGCGCTCCCTTACGCTCCAGCACGGCGTTGGTTGCTACCGTAGAGCCATGAGTTACCTCAAGTTCAACCGCGCCGAGGTCCTCGCCGACCAGCGTACGAATCCCTTCCAGAATGGCGTGTGAAGGATCGGCAGGCACAGACCGCAGCTTGTACACGCGCAGCCCGCGCTCATCCAGCAAAAGTAGATCCGTGAACGTGCCACCCGTGTCGACGCCAATACGCAGGGCTGCTCTCTGCATAGCCATCAGTCGGGGAACCTCTGCCGGATACGGACGGTGTGTTCCAATTCATCGGCGTTCTCCAGCACCTTCAACCGTAGATCAGGTTCTATGCCCGGCTGTGCCAGCCACTGTTTCACAACCGCCTCGGCCTCAGGGCTAATCTCTTCGTCTAGAAAGGCGCCGAGCCATGCGCCAAGGAAGAATATCTTCCGGTCACGCTTGATCTCAGGTAATTGGTCGAGCGCACGGCGAAGGTATGGCTCCGTCAGTGCGGATTGATTCCAGCTGTTGAACGGCCGCAGACTCTGCGTAATCCAGTCCTCCGGCTTTGCGTTCTTGTCGGTTGGTTGAATGGTGTACTGCGCGAAGTAACGCTCCTTCGCTGCCGCATCAGGCGCGCCGGACTGCACCGCCCAGGCATACTTCTGTCCATCGCCAGTCTGGTCGCGCTTGACCTCCGTCGCGAAGATCGCGGGGGCATCGGCGTCCGCCAAGGCAATTAGCCTGCCAACAAGGTTCCAGCGGTCCAACTGCCGCAACTCTACTCCCGGCACCGCCTCCTTCCCGGCCAGCAGATCCTTGAGCGTGCCCCGCGCGCTGGCCGTTTCGGCAACAGAGGTCAGTGTGCGGAAGTTGATGGTGCGCAAATCCATCGTAGAGGAGTGCAGCATGCGGTCTGTGGCGATCTGCTCCACCTGCGCTGCCAGCGAGGCACGGCCGTGCCCAGTCATGTAGCTGTGCAATGCCGTCGCTGCGTGACCACCCTGAATGCGCGCAAGCGTCTCATCCCGCTCATAAGGCAGGTTCGCAATCGCGAGATCGACATAGCCACGGGGCGAGGACTTCGCCTCGTGGACGTTGTCCCACAATGCACCCCACAGCAATGAGCGCAGCAGAGGGCTGAATGTAGGATCAATCATGGCGCGCCCGGAAACGATGCCCGGCTCACCAGATGCGTGCAAGCCCGCAGGAGCAAGTTCGCGTTGTTCCACAATGAGCTGACGCACACTGCGCTCGCTCTTGCTGTCCAGCAGGAAGCGGCCATATGCCTCATCTCCGCCATTCACGAAAACAAAGGCCGGACACGGCTTGCCAACCGCAGCGGGCACCTCTGTCTCAGCGGAGTTCCAGTCCACCCGCACGCTATCGTTAAGCCCCAGCTGTACCTCATTCGAAATGGACCAGATATACCCATCCGGCAGCACATCACGCTGGCTCAGTGTCAGCTGCGCGATCCTGCTGTCTGGGTCGCAGCTCCAGTTGACGTTCACCTCGGGCATGCCGCGGCGCAGCACCCACGCATCGGCCCACGACCGCACATCCTGCCCGCTCGTGGAGTGGAAGGCGCCGATCAGGTCGCCCCACTGCGCATTGGCGTAGGCATGGTCCCTGAGGTACAACCGCAAGCCATCGCGAAACGCCTCCGCACCGAGGCGGAACTCAAGCTGCTTCAGGATCGCCGGAGCCTTCTCGTACACAATAGCGCCATAAGCACTCTTGGCATCCTTCAGGTTCGGAATGTCCTGGAAGATGGGAGTCGTGCCCAGCGTCTCGTCGATGCCATAAGCCTGCGGTTTGATGTCCTCATAGAAATGCTTCCACGCCTGCGACTCTGGCTGCAGCGCATCCTCCGCACGGTAGGCCATGTACTGCGCGAAACCCTCCTTCAGCCACAGGTCGTCGAACCAGCGCATCGTCACCAGGTCACCGAACCACTGATGCGTCAGCTCGTGCAGCGTCAGAATGTTGCGATGAAAACGGTCACTGGCCGTCGGCGCGGTTCGGAACAGCACGCCGTCTTCGTTAAGAAAGGTCTCCCCTGCATGCTCCATACCGCCGAACGGAAAGCCAGGAATCAGCACAATGTCATACTTGGGAAACGGAAACGGTTGCTGAAAGTAGTCCGCCAGCCAGAGCATGCCCTGCGCCGTGATCGACTGAAGCTGCGGAACCTCCGGCTCAGCCCGCTTGAGTTGCGAGCGACGTACATAAACATCCGGCTCGCCCGGCTTGCCCGCAAACCGAGCCCACGGTCCAGCCGCAAACGCAAACAGGTACGTCGAGATGGGCCGCGTCTCAGGAAAGCTGGTGCTCGTGTCCTTGTCTGCAGATTCCACGCGCTGCGGCCTGGTATTGCCGATCACTGTCCAGTCCTGCGGCGCAGTGACCCTCAGCGTGAACCGCGCCTTCAGGTCCGGCTGGTCGAAGCACGGAAACGCCATGCTCGCGTCCATCGGTACAAACAGCGAATAGACGTATTCGCTGCCATCGTTCTTGTCCTCATAACGGGTGATTGCCGCACCGGCCGACGCGACACGTGAAGTGAAGGAGATCTCCACCGTGTTGTCACCCGTGACGAGCTGCTCCGCAGGCAGCATCAGGTGGCCCTCACTCAACGTTGTGGGCACAGGCTCGCCGTTCAGTCTCGCAGAAGTGACAGTGCCGTCACGGTAGTCCAGAGTAAGCGCTCTGCCCATGCCCGCTGGGCTGAGCGAAAAACGC
>DASQRJ010000267.1:0-3621 GCA_035642955.1 Acidobacteriaceae bacterium | reverse complement strand
GAGATCTGCTCAATGCGGCGCGCGATGCCGTAGCCGTGCTGCTCGCCCATGGCGGCGAGGGTTTGCAGCACCATGAGATCGAGGGTTCCCTGAAGCAGATCGAGCTTGGGATCGGACATTTTGGGGGGTCTCCTGTGCATGGACCACATGAGTATGACAAAAACTTCTGTGGGAATGCCACATGGGCCTATACGCGCATGCCGGAGGGGCAGTTCCCGCTCATTGCATTTTTTCCGGGGCAGCCGACATTTCCGCGGCCGGAAGCGAACGGATGCCGTTCCGATTGCGTATGAGTTTTCTAGGCCGTGCTGTCTGACGAATCCGTGTGAGGTGCACCATCTATGGAAAGCCTGCTCCGCAACCTTCGCTTCAGTTTCCGCATGCTGCTCAAGAATCCGGGACTGACGCTGACGATTTTGCTGACACTGGCGTTGGGTGTGGGCGCGAATACGGCGATCTTCACCGTCGACTACGCGACACTGCTGGAGCCGCTGCCGTATCCGCATCCGGAACAGTTGATGGTGGTGTGGTCCAAGATTCAGGGCTTCCACAACGGGATGTCCGCCGGCGACTTTACCGACTGGAAGCGGGAGAACTCCACCTTTCAGGACCTGAATGCGTGGACTGGCGGCACCTTCAATTTGTCCACGAAGGACCAGCCGGAGCAGATCGACGGGCGCATGACGACGCCGGGCTTTTATCGCATGCTGGGCTCGCCGTTTTTTCTGGGGCGGGATTTTCTGCCGGAAGAGGGGCAGGTGGGCCGCGACCATGAAGTGATCCTGACACATAAGTTGTGGACGCGGCTGGGGGCGAATCCGAAGATTGTCGGAGAGACGCTGAAGGTGAATGCGGAGCCGTACACGGTGGTGGGCGTGCTGGCGCCCGGGGTCTACGATCGCGGGCAGGGCGATCTTGTGGTGCCGCTTGCGTTCAAACCGGAGCAGCTCAATCATGACTTTCACTGGCTGCTGACGATAGGGCGGTTGAAGCCGGGCGTGACGATGGAGCAGGCGCGCGCCGATATGGACGCGGTGACCGCGCATATTGCGCAGCAGTATCCGAAGAGCAACAAGGGCTGGGGCGCATTTGTCGAACCGCTGAAGAACGACTTTATTCCCAAGGAGCGCATCCGCACGTTGTGGATGCTGCTGGGCGCGGTTGCCTTTGTGCTGCTGATCGCGTGCGTGAACGTGGCCAACCTGCTGCTGGCGCGCAGCATGGCCCGTCAGAAAGAGATGGCGGTGCGCTCTTCGCTGGGCGCCACGCCGAGGACCATCTTTACCCAACTGCTGACGGAGAGCCTATTGCTGGCGTTGATCGGCGGCGTGCTGGGCATTGGCGTGGGGTATGCGATTCTGCACGCCTTCATGGCGGCGATGCCGGAAGGCACGCTGCCGAGCGAAGCGAATCTGAGCCTGAATTTTCCGGTGCTGTTGTTCACGCTGGCGGCGACGACGCTTTCGGGATTGCTCTTCGGGTGCGTGCCGGCGTGGCATGCTTCGCGCGTGGATCCGGCGGAGACGTTGAAAGAGGGTGGACGATCGGGAACGGGAGTGGGACGGAAGCGGCTGCGGCAGGCGCTGGTGATCGGGGAGTTCACGCTGGCGTTGTCGCTGCTGGCGGGCGCCGGGTTGGCGATTCACAGCTTCCTGAACCTGACGCGCGTCGACCTGGGGGTGAGAACGGATCATGTGCTTACGTTCTATCTACCCATTCCGGATACACGGTCGAAGGATCCAGTGCTGATTGCGGCGCATTATCACCAGTTGCTGGCGAGCATCGCTTCCGTGCCCGGAGTTATCTCCGCATCCGCCGAAACTGGAACGCCGCTGGAGGGATCGGGCTTCGGGATGCCGTTCACCATCGCGGGCAAACCGGCGTATGCCGATCCCTCGCAACGTCCCGATACCCGATTCGGGATGGTGACACCGGATTACTTCAAGACCTTCGGCATTCGGGTGATCAGCGGGCGCTCCTTCACCGAGCAGGACTCGGCGACCAGCGTGAAGGTCGCGATGGTGAATGAAGAGTTCGTCAGGAAGTATCTGAAGGGTGTGGACCCGCTGCAGCAGCGCGTCGTGGTGGAGCAGTTGATTCCCGGAGTGACCAAGCTGGGGCCGGCGGTCGAGTGGCAGATCGTGGGCGTCTTTCATAATGTGCGGGACAATCTGCGCGAGGACAATCCGGAGACCCTGATTCCGTTCTGGCAGATTCCGTGGCCGAATGCCGGGATCGGCGTGCTCACCAGTCAGGATCCGGGAGCGATGACGAAGAGCATCGCTGCCGCCGTGCACCAGGTGGATCCGGATGTGGCGCTGGCGTCGCCGCGCACGATGGAGCAGGTGCATCATGACGTGCTGTCGGACGATCGCTTCACGCTGGTGCTCTTTGCCTGCTTTGCAGCGATTGCGCTGTTGCTGGCGGCGTTGGGGATCTATGGCGTGATGACCTTCTCTGTGGCGCAACGCGCGCACGAGATTGCGTTGCGCATGGCGCTGGGCGCGACGCGGGGCCGCGTGGTGGCGCTGGTGCTGCGGGAAGGCGTGACACTGGCGGCGATTGGATTTGCGCTGGGACTGCTGGGCGCGTACTTCATCGGCCGCGCCATGCAGAGCACGCTCTACGGCGTGAGCGCGCTGGACCTCTCTGCATTCTCGGCGGTGGGATGCGTTCTGCTGGTTGCGGCGTTGGTGGCGTGTTTCGTGCCGGCGCATCGTGCCGCCTCGACGGAGCCGATGCGGGTGCTGCGCACGGAGTAGCCAGAGCTACTCGGTGCGGATGGCGGTGAGTGGATTGATGCGGGCGGCGCGGATGGCGGGAGCGAGCGATGCGGCGCTGGCGACAAGGGCGAGCAGAAGCGTGGCTCCGGCGAGCACGAGCGGATCGTGTGCGGAGGTGCCGTAGAGGAAGCTGGCGAGAGCGCGTGCGGCGAGCAGAGCCGCGGCGAGGCCGGCGAGCGCTCCGGTAACCGTGACGGCGACGTTCTGGCGGAAGACGAGGGAGACGACCTGGGTGCGCTGCGCGCCGAGCGCCATGCGGACGCCGATCTCGCTGGTGCGCCGAGCGGTGCGGTAGGCGAGCGTGCCGTAGAGGCCGATGGCGGTGACCAGCAGCGCGCAGACGGCGAAGAAGACGGAGAGCATCGCCATCATGCGCTGGGCGCTGAGGGACTGGTCGAGAATGCCGTTGAGGGTATCGAAGACGGGCGCGGGGATCTCCGGGACGCCGCGGGCGATGATGGTGCGGACGGCGGCGGCAAAGGGCGCGGCCGGGCCTTCGACGCGGGCTACAAAGACGTACGATGGCTTCTTATCACTGTTCTGTGTGATGGGGTAGTAGGCTTCGAACGGCGCCGGCTTGCGGATGTCGTCGTACTTTACGTCACCCACGATGCCGATCACTTCCATCGCGTCCTTCCCGGTGTCGACGCGCTGGCCCAGCGCGTTCTGATGGGGAAAGATGGCTGCGGCCGCGGAACGGCTGAGAATGATCTTTTTGCCAGTAACTAGCGTGTCGGTCCAGGCGAAGCTCCGGCCGGCGAGCAGAGGGATGCGCATGGTCTGGAAGTACTGCGGGGAGATCCAGTTGGAATAGAGCTGCGGGGTATTCTTTCCACCC
>DASQRJ010000266.1:0-2315 GCA_035642955.1 Acidobacteriaceae bacterium | reverse complement strand
GATCAAGGTCACAACGATCTTGAAGAAGACCGCAATCATTGGCGTCTATCCTACGCCGTTGCCCAAAAACCCACTATCCTGCCTAAAAACTAGGGGTTAAGGGCGGGTTATTGGGCAAAGCCATGCGGCCTGCGATCCTGGGCAATAAGGCTGCTCTGACCCTCTTATTCAAGTATGACAAATCGCGGGATAGAACATGCCAACTTTTGCGAGCCGGGACAAGCTGTTGTTCCGGAATGGGCTTTGCTGGATTGATCATTCATTGGGGGAGGTGCGGAACTCCGGGCTTCGAGGGTGGCGAGGAAGCTCCGCTGGATTCTGGGCCTGAGTGCTGGCCGATGAGGATATGGCCCCTAGATGATGTGTAACCGTGCTACTTCCACTCCCATACTTTCGAAACGCTGTTGCCGGAGGCATCGACTTCGTATTCGAAGGCGCCGCAGGTGTTGTTGAATCGGGCGAGGCTTTGCGAGGTGGTCTGGAAGAAGAGCATGCCGCGATAGCTGACGGCGCCGCCGGCTCCGAACTTGCCCAGCCCCGAACCCGTCCATGTGACCATTTCGCCATCCTGCGTGGTGATGAGCCCCTGGCCCTGGCCGTAAATAGAACCGTCCGGACGAACTACCGATGTGTAGGTCACCATGCCGTTGGTGGCAACGCCGAACATGGTGCCGCTGTCTTCACCCGATACTTCTGCGGTAACCGGGTCGACGGAAAGTACCCGTCTCACGAGTCTTTTGCCCCTGGTTTCTCCGATTTTGTCTCCGATCATGCATTCACCTCTGCTTTCGCCCCGGCATTGAGTCGCTGTCTCCGGGGAGCGCAATTGTACGCGCCCGAGGGTGTGCGGATTCTCAATGATTGCGAAGGATCCGGACGTTTTCGCGCGTGATGGCCAGTTCGCGCACGCCGCGGCGGATCTCGGCTGGCGGACAAGCGCCGGCGCAAGGGAAATAGCCATTGACTTTCTATCCATAGATAATCTATGGATAAGGCATGCCGAAGAAGAATGATCTGCTGCCGGGGACGCTGGACCTGCTGATCCTGACCACGCTGAAGCGTGCGCCGATGCATGGCTATGGGATCGCGCTGGCGATCAAGCGGCTTTCGGAGGACGCACTGACGGTGGAGGAGGGATCGCTCTATCCAGCGCTGCAGCGGCTGCTGCTGCAGGGCTGGGTGAAGGGCGAGTGGAAGATGACGGAGACCAACCGCCGCGCCCGCTTCTACACCCTGACGGCGGCGGGCCGGAAGCAGCTGGGGGTCGAGCTTTCGGAGTTCCAGCAGATGATCGCGGCGATCGGCCGCGTGTTGCAGGATGCGTGAGGCGGGCGATGGCATCGGTACTTCGATTTTTTCGCAAGCTGCAACTTCTCTTCGGGCGAGAGCGGTTTCGGGATGAGCTCACCGAAGAGATGGCGTTTCATCGCGCCGCGGCGGAGAAGGACTTTGTCGCCGAAGGCATGGAGCCGGAGGCGGCGAAGTACGCGGCACGGCGGCAGTTTGGCAATGCGACGCGGCTGAGCGAACAGAGTCACGAGGCGGTGAGCTTTGGGGTTGAGACGGTGATCCAGGATCTGCGGTTCGCATTGCGGCAACTGCGGCGGAGCCCGGGGTTCGCGATCACGGCCGTGCTGGTGCTGGCGCTGGGGATGGGTGCGAATCTGGCGATCTTTGCCTTTGTGGATGCCGCGCTGATCAAGCCGTTGCCGTATCGCGATCCTGCGCGGCTGGTGGGGCTGTTCGGGAGCATCGCGGCGGGACCGAAGTACTGCATCTCGTATCTGGATTATCTGGACTGGAAGCGGATGAATCATGTCCTCGACGCGATGGAGGTGTACGAGACTTCCCCAGTCACTCTGCAGACGACGACCGGTGGGGAATTGGCCCACGGCGTGTATGTGACGGACGGATTCTTCCGTACGCTGGGTGTTGCGCCGATGTTGGGGCGCGATTTCTACGCAGGCGAGGACAGACCGGAGAGGGCGCGGGCGGTTCTGCTGAGCTACTCGACCTGGCAGACGCGTTACGGCGGACGTGCCGACGTCCTGGGAGAGACGGTGACGCTCGACAGCGTGCCGAGCACGATTGTCGGCGTGCTGCCGAAGAGCTTTCGATTTGCGCCAGCGGAGCCCGCGGAGTATTGGGCCACCCTCGATCCTGCGGGAGGATGCGAGAAGCGGCGCATCTGCCACAACCTGTTTGGCGTGGCGCGCCTGAAGGATGGTGTTTCCGTGCAGGCGGCGCGGGACAACCTGGCAGCGATTGCGGGGCGGCTGGAGAAACAGTATCCGGAGACAAACCTCGGACAGGGC
>DASQRJ010000265.1:0-3951 GCA_035642955.1 Acidobacteriaceae bacterium | reverse complement strand
GTCTGTGCCGGCGGGGTCGTCGGCGCTGATCGGCTTTGCGCAAACACTGGCAAGACCGATAGAAACCACAAGCATGCAACGACGCGGAAGCGTAGCGCGAAGCGGATCATACGAACCCCTTCCGGGCGAAGAACCTGCTTCCAGCTTTCCGGAATCAGCCCGGAATCAGCATAGAGCAGCAGGATAGGCTCGCGCATGTTGTATTCGGACGCTTTTGCCCGATACGGCATGCCAGGCATCCGAGTGGGATGCGGCTCATTGGTTCCCTAAAAAAAGTGAATGGAGAGGCGGGGTGGTGGTGGTGCGGCGGATGTCCCGCTTCGCGGCAACGCGGGACACCCGTGCTCTGAACGCGGGTTAGATCTCTACCTTTGCCGCAAAGACGCCGGCAAAGGCTTTGCGTACTCCGGCAAAGACGATGAACCAGAGAATCGCGGTGAGCAATGCCAGCGGCAGCCCGGCGGGCGCCATGGTGCTGTGGAAGAGCAGGATGTTCACGAGGATCGGGCCCAGAATGATGAGTGCGAGCGGGATATAGCGCCCAGCCAGCAGCAGCACGCCTCCGATGAACTGCAAGGCGAAGATAACGACGTAGTAGTGGGAGACGAAGAGCGCTCCCATGAACTGCGCCGGCAGCCCCGTTGGCGGTGGCATATGCAGGAATTGCAGGAAGCCATTGAGGCCGAAAAGGACGAAGATCAGGCCCAGAAGAATGCGTGCGATCAGGACAGCGATTTTCATAACGATCTCCTTAAGAATTCCGGGCTCAGGCCGCAGTGGAGCGAATCTGCTCCAGTGCCGGCTGCAAAAGCGTTGCGCGGTCTACTGTACCGGAGGCCAGTTGACCTGCGCCTCCCACGGCCACGACGTCAACATCCGTGATGCCGATGAAGCCGAGGATCGCCTTCATGTACGGATCGATGAAATTCATGCCCGCCGCCGGGCTTCCCGGTGCATAGACGCCGCCGCTGGCTACCAGCAGAGTCGCTTTCCTGCCTTCGAGCAGGCCTTTGACACCGTTCGCGCCGTAGCTGAAGGTGCGGCCGCCGCGGACCACCTGATCGAGCCACAGCTTCAGCGTGGAAGGAATAGAAAAGTTATGCATGGGGATGCCGATCACGATCTCGTCGGCGGATTCGAGCTCCTGAATCAGCTCCTCCGAGTGCGCGAGGAGCGCTTTCTGCTCGGCGGTATGGGCGTCTCGCGGCGTGAAGTTGGCGTGAACCCAGGCCTGAGTGATGGGAGCAGGCGTCCGGGCGGCGAGATCGCGGTAGAGGACGCTTCCGGTAGGATGAGCTGTCTTCCAGGTGGCCACGAACTCACGTGCAAGTTCGCGGCTGATGGAGGTTTCAAGCGGGCTCGCATCGAGATGGAGTAGTGTCGGCATATATTTGCATCTCCTAGACGACATATGCCGTCAAAGCAGCAGATGTCGCCAATATAGACGACACTCGTCGTTTCGGCGATGCAAAAGAATTTGGATGTTCCGGGTTAAGCTATGCCGATCTCCGACTGTGAGGTGCGCGATCCGAGGATGCGGCGGACCCGCCAGCTGCTTCAGGGCGCTCTGCTGCAACTGCTTGGATCCAAGCCCTTTGACGACATCTCCGTGCAGGACATCACGGACGCCGCCACGGTGAACCGCGCGACCTTCTACGACCACTACACGGATAAATTCGCCCTGCTGGAGGCGCTGATTGCCGGCGGCTTTCACCAGATGCTTGAGGAGCGCTCGGTGCGTTATGACGGCACCTGTCCGTCGGCTGCCCAGGCCATCATTCTGGCTGCCTGCGATTACCTCACCACCCTACGCGCGAAGCAGGTCGGATGCGAGCGCCGCAGCAATGTCGAAGCATTGGAAGACGCAGCGATGATTGCCGCAATCCGGCGCGTGCTGGCGCACGGAATGGAGAGATATACCTCGGTCCCGGAGGAGCGCCGCGCCATGCAGTCGGCGGCGGCAAGCTGGGCCATCTATGGGGCGGTGAAGGAGTGGCTGAACACGCCGGACCGCCGTCCGGCGGAGGCGGTGGTGCCGGAGATTGTGGCCGTAGTCACGCCACTGCTGGGCAGCCTGATCGAGGAGCATCAGGCTGCGGCTCATGCGCCAGCTCACTTCGATACCGCCATTTAGCCCTCGATGGGCTCAACGTAAAACATCTCGTTGGTCGCACGAAAGCCATTGCTTTGATAAAGTTCGCGGCCCGCCTCGGTGGAATGCAGGGCCACCACGCGGATGCGCCGGCGACGGGCCTCGGACTGCGCCAGCTCAATGAGGTGGCTCGCGATGTGCTTCCGGCGATGCGCCGGCTCGACGTACACATTCAGCAGATAGCCGCGATGCGCCGACGTGGGATCGAGCGGGTGCGGCGGCCAGTCGAGGATCATCAGTCCGCTGCCGCCAATCACCTCGCCCGCATCGTCCAGCGCAAGCCAGCCCATGTAGTTGCCCGACTCCAATTGCTGCGTGACCCAGGGCTTGAAATGCTCGGCCATCACGTCCAGCACGCGATTGTCGGTGCGGCCTGCATCCACAAACATGCGCCGGCGATGGTGGGTGATGATGGCGGCGTCGGCGGCAGTGGCGGCGCGGATAGCGGGCATGCCTGTGAGTATAGAGCGGAAGAGCCACCGCTCGTACACTAAGGCCAAAGCCATGGCCGTGCGCAAGCCACAGCTCGGATGGGCACAACACCACTTTCACGCGGGAGATCGCGTCGCTGTCGCGGTATCGGGTGGCGCGGATTCCGTAGCGCTGCTGGTTGCCATGGCCGATGCGCGCGCGCAGACCGGACTCGTGCTCTCCGCGGTTCACGTGCACCACGGCTTGCGTGGTGCGGAGGCGGATGGCGACGCGCAGTTCGTCGCAGAGCTGGCAAAGCAGCTCGATCTCCCGCTGCATGCCGAACATGGCGACGTCGCGTCTCTGGCCGGCGAACGTGGCCAGGGGATCGAGGAGGCGGCACGGTCGCTGCGCTATGGGGTCTTTCATGAACTGCTGGCCTCCCGCGTGGCTGACGCGGTTGCGACTGCGCACACGCTGGACGACCAGGCCGAAACCGTTCTGATGAAGATGCTGCGCGGCGCGTGGACCGAGGGCTTGGGCGGCATCGCGCCGGTCGTGACGACGGAAGGCGTCGGCCGTATTGTGCGTCCACTTCTCGAAGTCACACGCGCCGAGATTGTTGCGTACCTTGAGGCTCGAGGACAGCCATGGCGGGAGGACAGCACCAACCGGGAGCCGATCTTCACCCGCAATCGCGTTCGTCATGTGTTGCTGCCGCAGTTACGGGAGTTCCAGCCCCGCGTTGCGGAGCAGCTCTCGCGCATGGCGGCGGTTGCCCGCGATGAGGAAGCCTGGTGGGGCCGCGAGCTGGCGCGCGTCATGCCGACCGTGCTGTTGCCCGGAAAGCCGGTGCGCGGCGGCGGACGCGCCAATTCCACGCGGCCCGGCGAAGCCGGCGTTGCCATGGAGCTGGAACGGCTCCGTGCCATGCATCCGGCATTGCAGCGGCGTGTGCTGCGAGCGGTTGCAGAACAAGTGGGAGCCGCGCTGACCTTCGATCAGACCGAGGCGCTGCGGGCGCTGGCAGGATTGGATGAGCGTGATGGCGGCAGACGCGGAAGAATAGAGCTTGGCGCCGGGCTGACCGCAGAGCGCACGGCGGGCGAGTTGCGATTGATCCGAACGCCCGAGCCGGCGAACACCCGGCTGCCCGATCTGGTGGTGCCCGTGCCCGGGGTCCTGGAGGCTGTGGAATATGGTTTTCGCGTGACTACGGACGGCAGCCTGCCCGGCGGGGCCACCCTGTTGCTGCGCGCCCCGCGCGCCGGAGACCAGGTCCGTCTGCCGTACAGCCGCGGGGTGAAGACAGTGAAGGAGGTGCTGGAGCGGCACGGACTTTCCGCGGCGGAGCGCAGTGTCTGGCCGGTGCTTGCGGCCGGAAGCAG
>DASQRJ010000264.1:0-7390 GCA_035642955.1 Acidobacteriaceae bacterium | reverse complement strand
CCCCGCGAGCACACCCAGGCCGCCACTATAGGTCGGCATGCTGGGCTCGATGGCGATCTCCATGGAAAAGTAGCCCACCATGCCTTCGCTGGCTGCCAGGCGTACCGCTTTTAAGCTTCCCGGTTTCAATCTCTCATCCATCAAGCAAAAAACTCCTCCAGGCCTTCTGTTGCCGCTCCCTTGTGGTGCAGCGCCGTTTCGTACGGTAGCAGACAATGACCGCTAGTTTGTCGTGAGATGCGCAACGGTTTGCGCAAGTCGCTTTCCCGGCGGGTTTTTGGGCCTTCACCACCCCACCGGGTTTCGGTGGAAGTGGGCGTATTCTAGCAACCACGACCCCCTGAAGGAAATCGTTTACGCGTGCGACTTCCGTAGCAAAGCGTCTGTCAAACGGGGTACTTCTGTGGACGGGATGCCAAATCCATGCCCCCACTCTGCTTCCAAGTGACGTGCTTTGCTTCCCTTATCCCAGCTATGGCCAGCTGTGGAAATATGACATCGTTGGGGCACGCCCGGGTACAGCGAAGGGTCGTCTTACGCATTCCTTACAGGTTTTCATCCGGCAGCAACTTCATCTGCGGCTGCAGGGCGTCTATGGCGTCCAGGGTGCGCCCCGCGATCGCCTGCAGGTCTCCATTGATGCCCTCACTCGCCTTCAAAACCAGTTCCAGCTGCTTTTCACGCTTCGCCCACAGCCGCTCCATGAATTTGCGCTCCTGGTCAAGATCGGCGCGCATGTCCGTGAACTTCTCCGCGATCGTCTCCACGCGATGACGAAACTGCGCTCCGGTCAGGTAGCTATAGACCTGCTGCGCCTTGGTCTCTTCGCCCTCGCCCGCGCGCCTGACGCGCGCCAGCTCGATCAGCGCCTGGCGCAGCGCCACCGCCACCGGCAATGTGCAGGCTAGACTGCTGACCCACACGCCCTCGAGCTGGTCAAAAAGCGTGATGTCGCGTGGCAGCGTCTGCGTCGCCAGGACGGCTACCTCCGCCCCTGCTGTTCGCTGATCTCCGCGTAGCTTCGCCAGCCAGCCCGGGGACCAGTTCTGCGTCCGCTTGAACTCCCACAGGATGGTGCCGCAAGGCTGACCGGCTCCGTCGCGCACCGTGTGCAGCAGGTCGCCGCCGAACTGTCCCTTGGCAACCGGCTGGATCTCGTCCATCGGGAAGCGCGCGCGGAGCTGCTGTTCTGCCTGCACCTCCAGCACTTCGCCCTGCGCCTGCTGCGAACCCTGCTCCGCCTTGCGCTTGAGCTCGTCGATCTGGCGGCGCAGCACCTGGATCGCTTCGTCCTTGTCCCGCACCTGGAGCCCCATCTGCTCCTCTGCCTGCGATTTCGCCTGCCTGCGCACCGCCTCCAGCTCCTGCTGCACCTGCCTTTCGACCTGCAGCTTCAGCTCGCGGCGCTCATCCTCCAGCGCCCGCTTCTGGCGCAGAAAGTCGGCCTCCTGCTCCTGCGCCGCCTTCAATTTCCCGGTCAGCGATTCCAGCCGCGCCTCCCGGTCCTTCAATTCGCCGGCCTGCCGGTCGAGTTCGGCCGCAACCTGCCGTTGGGCGCGCTCCGCCTCCTGCGCGGTCAGTTGTTTTCGCTCCGCCTCCAGCCGAATCCGCACCTGTTCCGACACGCGGCGCTCCGCGTCGGCGGCCTGCTTGTCCAACTCCGCGGAGCGGCTTGCGACCTCTCGTTCCCGGCCGTCGATCGCCGCCTGCTGCTCGCGTATCTGCTGCTGATACTTCCGCTCCACCGCAGCGATCAGCGGCGCTGCCAACGACTCCGTCACCTTCATCTCATACCCGCACTGCGGGCACTGCATCGTCTGCTCGGCCGGTCCCTGCATCATTGCCTTCTGCATCCTGTACTCCTCGTTCCCGTACCACCCCTACCCGCTATCGCGGCTGCGCGGCCAGCGACTCCAGCGCATCGCACGCGCGCGCCAGCCCGTTCTCCCGGCGCAACTCCTCGCCGACCTCCATTGCGCGCCCCGCGAACCGTGGATGTCCGAGGATGCGCCGAATCCGCCGCGCCGCACGCTCGGCCGTATACTCCGGGCGGCGAATCACACCGGCCACGCCCAGCCGCCGCATGCGCCGCGCATTGTCCGGCTGATCATGACTATAGGGCATCACCAGCATCGGCCGGCCCGCTTGCATGGCCTGTGCCGTCGTGCCCACGCCGCCCTGGTGAACGATCAGCGACGCCCGGGGAAACAGCTTCGAATAGGGCGCGTAGCGCGCCACGCAAATCCTCTCGGAGAGCGTGTGCGGAAGATTTCTCGGATCGGTGCCCACCAGCAAAACAGCGCGCACACCCGCCATCAGTGCGGCCTGTGCGCTCTCCTCATAGAAGCTTCCCGCATCGAGCACCGCCGCCGAGCCCAGCGTAAAGACCACCGGCGGCTCACCGTCTTGCAGAAACTGCTCCAGCTCTTCGGGAAGCTCCTGCCTGCCGGCGTCTCCATCGTAGAAGACGAAGCCGGTAATCTCCGTGTTCGGCGGCCAGTCCGGCTGCGGCTCGCCCAGCAGCCGCGAAAACATCGCCAGCACGAGGCTTGGCGCATGCTTGGCTTCGAAGATCACATTGGCCCCGCGATCGAGCCCCAGCTCCCGGCGCAACTCGTAGACCGGCTCCGCCCAGTCGCGCGTCACCCAGCGGGCAAAGTGCTTCACCGCGCGGCCGCTGGCCGGCACCGCGCTTTGCAGGCGGGCCAGTCGCGGATACGGCGGCAGCACGGGTGCATCGTGCGCGGAAAAAAACGACAGCGGCGCCAGCACGTAGCTCGCCCAGCGCACCCCCGTCACCTCTGCCACCACCGGCGCCTGATAGGTAAGCTCTCCCGCCAGCATCAGGTCCGCTCCGCCACCCGCCCGGACCGCCGCCAGCAACTCCTCATAGCTTTGGCGGATCGCCGGGAAGAGCACCTCACGCAGCGTGCGCTCCGTCCCCTTGTGAATGTCCATCAGATTGGCGACCTGCTGCGGGTCGTCGGGATTCAACGTCGGCCCGACTTTGACGAACGCCAGCCCCAGCGGCTCAATCTTCGGCCGAAATATCTCCGGCACGGCCAGCACCGGCGTGTGCCCGCGCCGCCGCATCTCCAGCGCCACCCCGATCAGGGGATGCACATCGCCCAGGGTGCCGAAGGTCGTCAGAACAATCCGCATGCCGAAAGCAGCTTAACGGATGCGCCGGGACAATGCAGACAGCTTCTCAAACTTCGAAGAGACGGCTGAGGCGGAAGATCAAGTTCGCGGATTGAATTGAGAGCAAAGCGCAAAGGTCTTCTCCAGGTGCTCGATGAAGACGCGAACCTTGGTGGATACCCGGCGGCTCGCGGGCCGCACCGCAAGGATGGGCACGGTTCGTTCGAAGGGCGTCAGAAGGCGCAAAACCGTCCCTTCTCTGAGTTCCGCGGCGAAGAGCCATGCCGGCGCCTGGGCAATCCCCAGATGTTCCAGAACACCCATGCGCATCTGCTCAATATCGCTGGTGCGAAAGAGTCCCGTGGGCGTCACCCGTTTCGCGTCCGGACCCGAGCCGAACTTCCACGGCTGCACCGAGCCGCGCTCGACCATAACCACCGATCGAAAGCGGCTGATCTCGTCCGGTGTCTCTGGCGCGCCGTGCCGCGACAGGTACTGCGGGGTGGCTACGAGGATGATCATCGTCTGTGCAAACCTGCGCGCCACCAGGTTGGAGTCCGGCAGCTCGCCTGAGTGGATCGCCAGGTCGAAGCCGTCTTCGACGATGGTCGCCGGGCTCTGCGATGCCGCCATTTCCACGGCAATCTCCGGATAGGCGGCAAAGAATGCAGACAGCTTCGACACCATATGGAGGCGGGCAAAGGTCGGCGGAACCGTCACACGGATGAGGCCCTTCGGCGCACTCTGGCCCCGGCCGATGCGGGAGGTAGCGCTTTCAAAGTCTTCCAGAAGGCGCAGCGCCGAGTCATAAAAGTCGCGGCCTGCTTCGGTCAGGGCGATGGAGCGCGAGTTGCGATGGATGAGTTCGGTTCCAAGCTCATTCTCCAGCGCGGAAAGCTGCTTGCTGATGGCGGGCTGGCCAATCCCGCGTTCTTTCGCAACTGCGGAGAAGCTTCCTTTCTCCACCACCCGGACGAAGACCTGCATCGCATCGAATCTGTCCACGGCACGCCCCCTATTCCTCTATGGAATGATTGTAGGAGGGAGCGCGATTCGAAATGTGAGGGTTTCGTCTCTATCGGTCCCAAGCCGCATCCGCATCTGCGCCATGCATTCCTATCGGGAATGCATGGTATTCCCAAGATCGCCTAATCCGACGGCAATGCTGGCACATCAGATAGCCGTCTCAGAGATCAGGCGAGATAACAGCAAAGTGAATCGGCCGGAACGGTGAATCCTTCCGGCGACGATAAAGGAGATCTTATGTCGAAGTTAGCTAAAAAAGTGGCGCTCGTTGCCGGTGCTTCACGCGGTATTGGAGCAGCGATTGCGAAGCGTCTGGCCGCCGATGGGGCGAGCGTCGCCATCACCTACACCAAGGGCGCGGACGCAGCAGCCTCGGTGGTCAAAGCGATTGAAGCGGCTGGCGGAAAGGCGATTGCGATTCAGGCGGATGGCGCCAATCCGGGCGCGGTCACCGCTGCGGTAGAGAAGACAGTCGCCACCTTCGGCGGTCTGGACATCCTGGTCAACAATGCGGGCACCGCCATTCCGAAACCCTTCGAGGAGACCACCCTGGAGGAGATCGATCAGATGCTCAATCTCAATGTGCGCGGCGCATTCGTGGCGACGCAGGCGGCGCTGAAGCACCTGAAGAGCGGCGGGCGCATCATCACCATCGGCTCGTGCGTCGGCGAGCGCATGATGACGCCCGGCCTGGTCGCCTATTCGGCCACCAAGGGAGCCGTGAAGATGTTCACCCAGGGATTGTCCCGCGAGGTCGGCAGCCGCGGCATCACGGTCAACAACGTCCAGCCGGGTCCAATCGATACCGATCTGAATCCCGCCGCGGGCGATTGGGCAGCGCCCCAGAAGGCGGCCACAGCGCTCAACCGTTACGGGACTGTGGACGAGGTCGCCGCGCTGGTGGCGTTTGTCGCCAGCCCGGAATCCGCCTACATCACCGGCGCGAACCTGACCGTCGATGGCGGCACCAACGCCTGAGCAGCTCTCAGCCACGGTCCTGCGCCGGTGCTGAGTCGCGGAAGGAATGAAAGAGGGGACAATGAGATCGCTCGAAAACAAGACCGCACTGGTGACCGGCGCATCCAGAGGCATCGGCCGCGCCACGGCACTGGCATTGGCGGAAGCGGGTGCGCACGTTCTGGTTCACTATGGGCGCTCCGCAGCGGAGGCGAAAGCTGTCGTCGCCGCGATCCAGGCCAAAGGCGGCCAGGCCGAGGCAATCGGGGCCGACCTGAGTACTCGGGATGGAGCAGCCCTGCTCGCCACCCAGGTGCGCTCCATCGTCGGAGATCGCCTCGACGTGCTCGTCGCCAACGCCGGCATCGGTAAGTCGGCGCGCATTGCGGATTACACCATCGAGGATTTCGACACTCTCTTCGCGACCAATGTGCGCGGCCCGTTCTTCCTGGTACAGCAACTCCTGCCGGTGCTGGGCGAGGGCGCAAACATCGTTCTTGTCTCGTCGATTGCCGCCTATACGGTAGTGGGCAAGCCGGATTTGGAGAACCCTTCGATTCTCGCCTACGCCTCTACCAAGGGAGCGTTGGAGACGCTGGTCAAGAACTGGGCCGCCATTCTCGGGCCGCGCGGGATACGCGTCAACGCGATCGCCCCCGGCGTCATCGACACCGATATCTCCAACTTCACCAAGACCGAAGCGGGACGCGAGACCGCGCTGGGCATGCAGGCATTGAAGCGCATAGGCAAGCCCGAGGATGTTGCCGACGTCGTCGCCTTCGTGGTCTCCGACGGCGCACGCTGGATCACCGGAGCCAGTATTCCGGTGGACGGCGGATCGAAGCTCTAAGCAGACCTTGCTCGTACGAGAGCCTGGGAGGAAAGCCACGGGAAGGGGGTGGGTGCCTCGCAGGCGTAGCGAAAGACCTGCAGCCGGACAGGTCACCGCAACCCCAGCAGCGAGCGACCGAAGGAAGCGAGCCACGCCAACCGCGCCACCGGCGCGTCCGCCTCGGACGGCAAGTCCGTTTCTATACTGGAAGGATGCGGAAACTCGATCGCTCCCGCCAGTTGCAACAGCGTGCAGAACAACTCTTGCCCGGCGGCGTGGATTCGCCGGTCCGCGCCTTTCGCGCCGTCGGTGGCGATCCGCCCTTCGTCGTGCGCGCCGAGGGCCCGTATCTATGGGATGCGGACGGCAATCGCTACATCGACTACTTCGGCTCCTGGGGGCCGATGATTCTCGGCCACGCCTTTCCGCCCGTGGTGGAAGCGATCCAGCAGGCAGCAGTGCGCTCCGCCAGCTTCGGCGCATCGACCGCGCAGGAGGCCGATCTGGCCGAGCTTGTCATCGCGGCGGTGCCGTCGATCGAGAAGCTGCGCTTCGTCTCTTCGGGAACCGAAGCCACGATGTCGGCGATCCGGCTGGCGCGCGCGTTCACCAAACGCAAGTACATCATCAAGTTCGAGGGCTGCTACCACGGTCACGCCGATGGGTTGCTGGTGAAGGCAGGCTCTGGAGTGGCGACCTTCGGCATTCCCGGCTCGGCCGGTGTTCCGGAGGAGATTGCACACTTCACCCTGGCGCTCCCCTACAACGATCTCACGGCCGTCGAGGCGGCCTTCGCGGCGCGGCCCCATGAGATCGCCGCGATCATCCTTGAGCCGGTGGCCGGCAATATGGGCTGCGTCGCGCCAGAACCCGGCTATTTGCAAGCGTTACGCGAAATCACCAAGCGCGAAAACGCATTGCTGATCTTCGACGAGGTGATGACCGGCTTTCGCGTCGCACATGGCGGCGCGCAGCAGCGTTACGGGATCACGCCAGACCTGACCTGCCTGGGGAAGATCATCGGCGGCGGCCTGCCCTGCGGCGCCTTCGGCGGTCGCGCGGAGATCATGAATCTGCTCGCGCCGCTCGGGCCGGTCTATCAGGCGGGCACGCTCAGCGGCAATCCGCTGGTCATGGCGGCAGGCATCGCCACCTTGGAATATCTCGCGAAACATCGCGAAGCAATCTACGGCGATCTTGAATCGGCGAGCCGCACCCTGGCCGAGGGCGTTGCGGCGGCCCTCGCGGAGGCCGCCATCCCGGTGGTGACGCATCGCGTAGGCGCAATGTGGACGTGGTTCTTCACCAACCAACGCGTCGTGGATTTCGCGACAGCCGCCACTTCGAACACTGAACGCTTCGGCGTCTTCCACCGGGCCATGATGGATGCAGGCGTGTGGCTGCCACCTTCGCAGTTCGAAGCAATCTTTCTCG
>DASQRJ010000263.1:0-2365 GCA_035642955.1 Acidobacteriaceae bacterium | reverse complement strand
CGTCGGCCACCTGTCCGCTGAAGACGCGATTGCGCTGGGTGTAACCGGCCCACCGTTGCGTGCAAGCGGTGTGGATTGGGATCTGCGCCGCGATATGCCCTACTCCGGATACGAAAAGTTTCAGTTCAAGGTGCCGGTCTCGAACGAGTGTGACGTATGGGCCCGCTATATCGTGCGCATGGAAGAGATGCGCGAGTCGGTGAAGATCTGCCAGCAGGCGCTGGACGGTATGCCGACTGGCCCGTTGAAGGCCGATGCGCCCAAGGTAGTGCTGCCGGACCGCGAAGTGATGAAGACCCAGATGGAATCGCTCATCTATCACTTCAAGATCGTCACCGAGGGATTTGCGGTTCCCGCAGGCGAGGTCTACCAGGCGATTGAGTCGCCGCGCGGCGAGATGGGCTACTATGCCGTCTCCGACGGAACGGCGAAGCCCTATCGCGTGCACATGCGCAACCCTTCCTTCGCCACCCTGCAGGCGGTCGACAAGATGTGTGCCGGCAAGCTGCTTGCCGATGTGGTCGCGGTGATCGGCTCGATCGACATCGTGCTGGGGGAGATCGACCGGTGAGCGAAACAGCCGTGGCCGATCCAGTCGATCCCAGAGTCTCGCGGGAGTTGTGGAGTTCGTTCGTCTCGCTCATCCGCTCCTACACCGCGGCGCATGGGCTGAACGGAACGCGGCAGGCAGTTCTCGAAGTGAGCGACAATTGTCTACTCGTCCGCGCCGCCGAGCGGCTTCTGACCATCCGCTGCGATGGCAGTCATGGCGACTGGCAGCGCGAGTCAGGGCCGGCGACGGAGTTCACGCTCGATGAGCATGGCCGACTCGTCATCGACGATAGGGCGGAGGAGATGGATATGGTGGCCGAGCGGTTGGCACGGGAGATCATGCGATGAGCCCCGAGATAAACCCACAGATGAATCCGGTACCGAACACCATCTTTTCTCCGCAGCTGGCAGCGCGCTTCGACAAGCTCGTGACCCTGTACCCTGCACGCCGCTCCGCACTCATCCCGATGCTGCTCTATGCGCAGGATGAGGTCGGCGCGGTCACCGATGCAGTGATCGCCGAGATCGCGCGGCGCATCGGGATCACCGAACTGGATGTACGCGACGTCATCAGCTACTACTCTCTGCTCCACACCAAGCCGCATGGCAAATTTCATGTCCAGGTCTGCACCAACATCTCCTGCATGCTGCGCGGTGGCAACGAGATGCTCCAGCATTGCAAGGAGCGCCTCGGCATCGAGAATAAGCAGACCACATCGGACGGCGTCTTCTCCCTCGAAGAGGTTGAGTGCATCGGAGCCTGCTGCTGGGCGCCGGCTGTGCAGGTGAATTACGACTTCCACGACAACCTGACCAACGAGAAGATGGACGCCGTGCTCGAAAGCTACCGGCAGAAAGCGAGCGGTCGTTGAAGCACTTCTTCTGCATGTTCGGCGCGGAGAACGGAAGCGAGCGCAGTCCTTCCTTAAAGAAGGGCTGCACAGAGTGTGAAGTATGCGTGTACACAGGATTAGGAGAAGTGCTTTAACATGCCTGAACTCGTCTCCCATCCGGAAGAAGTCAAACTCATCTCGCGCCGCTGGGGCAAGGGCGCCGCGGACATCGACAAGTACATCGCGATGGGCGGATACGCCTCGCTGCGCAAGGCGGTCGAAAACGGCCCCGAGTGGGTGATTAACGAGATGAAGGCCTCCGGCCTGCGCGGACGCGGCGGCGCCGGCTTCCCTACCGGCATGAAGTGGTCCTTCGTACCCAAGCAGAGCGAGAAGCCGAAGTACGTCCTGGTCAACGGAGACGAGAGCGAGCCCGGCACCTGCAAGGACCACCTGATCTTTTTGCACGATCCGCATTCCGTCATCGAAGGCACGATGATCGCCGGCCTTGCCATCGGGTCGAAGATGGGTTTCATCTATCTGCGCGGCGAGTACCGCTACCTCATCGAGATCATGGACCGCGCGCTGGCTCAGTGTTACGAGCGCGGCATCCTGGGCAAG
Organism: Acidobacteriaceae bacterium; assembly: GCA_035642955.1. Classification (GTDB taxonomy): domain Bacteria; phylum Acidobacteriota; class Terriglobia; order Terriglobales; family Acidobacteriaceae; genus KBS-83. The sequence continues at coordinate 359 of DASQRJ010000263.1, read as the reverse complement.
AACATCTTCGGCAGCGGCTTTGACTTCGACGCCATCTCGCAGACCGGCGCCGGCGCCTACGAGGTCGGCGAAGAGTCCGCGTTGATGGAGTCGCTGGAAGGCAAGCGCGGCATCCCGCGCATCAAGCCGCCCTTCCCGGCTGTCGTTGGTCTTTACGGCGGCCCTACCGTTATCAATAACGCCGAGACCATCGCCAGCGTGCCGTTCATCATCGAGATGGGCGGCGCCGCATACGCCAAGATCGGGACGGAGCGCAATGGCGGCACGCGCCTGTTCGGCATCAGCGGCCACGTCAATCGGCCCGGCGTCTACGAGCTGCCGATGGGCTACAACCTGAAGAAGATGATCTACGAGGTGGC
>DASQRJ010000262.1:0-5442 GCA_035642955.1 Acidobacteriaceae bacterium | reverse complement strand
TCGCGGGCAATCCACGATCGCCGCGCCACTCCCAGTTTTGATGGCCGCCCCATCCCCGTCAAAGACCTGCGCCGCATTCTCGATGCCGGGCTGAACGCACCGAGCGCCTACAACCTGCAGCCCTGGCGGTTTATTGTCATCCGCTCGCCGGAGCAGAAGCGCAAACTGCGCAGCGCCTGCTACAACCAGCCTAAGGTCGATGAGGCTTCCGCGGTCATCGTGGCCTGTGGAGACGCCGACGGCTGGCGCAACGGCGACCTGGAAGAGATGCTGCGCATGGGACGCGAAAACGGCATGCCCGAGAACTACGCGGAGCAGGCGAAGGTAGGCATCCCTGCCTACCTGTCGAACCACCCGAATATACCGATGTGGCTGAACCGCCAGGTGATGATCGCCTTTACCCACATGATGCTGATGGCAGAGGTGCTGGGCTATGACACAGCGCCGATGGAAGGCTATGAACCCGAAAGGGTGAGCGAAGTGCTGAAGCTGCCGCTGAGCTATGCCACGGTCGCGCTTCTGGCGTTGGGCTGGGGCCGCGGCCAGGATAAATTTTCCGGCGGGCGCTTCTCTTCCTCGCGCACCGTCTTTGGCGAAGAATATGGCCGTCCGTTGGTGGACGAGTAGCTTCCGGAATGCAGAGACAGTTCCCTACTGCTCCTATTGCCGGTGTCGGCGCGGTCGTGCTGGACGCAGAGTTGCGCGTCTTGCTGGTTCGACGCGGCCAGGAGCCGCTACTGGGCGAGTGGTCGCTGCCGGGAGGTGCACTGGAGCTGGGGGAACGGCTGGAGGATGGAGTGCGCCGTGAAGTGCGCGAAGAGACGGGGCTTGACGTAGAACCGGAGGAGATCGTCGCCGTCTTCGACCACATTTCCCATGCCGACGACGATCCCGCGCGGGTGCGCTTCCATTACGTGCTGGTCGATTACCGCTGCCGTGTGTTGCGCGGCACGCTGACGAGTGCAACGGATGTGACCGAAGCACGCTGGGTAACGTGGAATGAACTTACGGGGCATGGAGCGCTGGCCGTCCGCCCCTTTACGCTGAGTGTGATCCGCAAAGCGCTCGATCAGGTGTCTCGCCCAGATCCTGGCGCCGGGATCGTTACGCGAAATTCGCCGGACGGGAACAAGATTCACGGCGCCAAGCAGGAGGAACGCTTTCCTTGAGCCCCAGCAGGTCCGCTACTCGACCGACCAACCGCACCGATCGCGCACGCAGGATGCGCAACCTACAGACCGAGACGCACAGGGATCCAGCAGCGTTGCGCTGGAGGACCTATGGCTACGCCGTTCTGGCCATGGTCATGCTGTTTCTGCTATTCGGGATCCTAGCGTGGCAGCGTCCCCTGGCGGTGGTGGAGACGATGACGCGCGCGCGACTGGCGTTCGGGGGCTTCCACAACGAATACGCGACGATCCGCGGCAACCGCATTCACTACTACGAGGGTGGCAGCGGCGCTCCCGTGGTGCTGGTGCACGGGCTGGGCAGCCGCGCGGAGGACTGGGCCAACCTGATGCCGCAGCTCAAGCAGGCAGGCTTTCACGTTTACGCGATCGACTTACTTGGTTACGGGCGCTCCGGCCGCCCAGCGAACGCCGCTTATTCGATTCCCGAAGAGGCGCAATACGTTGAGGAATTCATGGCCCAGCGCGGACTGCAGAAGGTGAATCTCGTCGGCTGGTCGATGGGCGGCTGGGTATCGATGCGGGTCGCGCTCGATCAACCGGAGCGCATTGGACGCCTGGTGCTGTGCGATTCGGCCGGCATCCGTTTTACGCCGACGTTCACCTTCTTCGATTTCGAGCCCGCGACGATTCCGGCGGTGCGACACCTGTACAGTCTGCTGATGCCACAACCTACCGAGCTACCCGAATTTTTGGCGCGCGACATGGTGCGCAAATTCAAAGAGCTGAACTGGGTAGTCGATCGGAGCGCGCGCTCGATGTTCAGCGGCGACGATCTGTTGGACGGCAAGCTGGGCGGATTGCAGATGCCGACGCTGATCGTCTGGGGCAAGCAGGACCATCTCATCCCGCTTGCGACAGCTATTGCCATGCACCAGCAGATCCCGCAATCCGTCCTCCAGATTTACGACGGCTGCGGCCACCTGGCGCCTGGCCAATGCGCTGCCCACATTGGACCGCGGCTGATTGATTTTCTCGACGACAAGTCCCCGCAGACGAAACAGATGATGGAGATTGGGCGGCAGTAGAGGACGATCGACGCTAAGAGCATTCTCGGTATAGGAGTAGTCGGCGATTCACAGTACGCCGAAAATGGTCTAATCGCCAGTCGACGTATGTGCCGGAGTGACCGGCATGACGATGGGCAGGGTGATCACGGCGCGAGCGCCGCCGGTTATGCGATTTGTCAGCCGCACCGAGCCTGCATGCGCTTCGACGATCTGCCGCGCCAGCGCAAGCCCAACGCCGCTGCCTCCGCTCTTGGTGGTGTAGAAAGGCACGAATAGATTCGAATCGTTGGCAATACCGGGGCCATTGTCCTCGATACCGATGACGACCTTGCCCGCATCCACCTGCCAACCCACCTGCACGCGCGGCTTCCCTGTCCTGCTGGTCAGCGCGGCCTCCACCGCATTGCGCACCAGGTTGATCAGCATCTGCTCCATCTGGTCCGGGTCGATGGTCAGCGTTACCTCGGGTCCGCCGATGTTTTCGGCGCTCAGGCGCTGCTCCAGCGCCAGGGTGCGCTCCAGCAGTGGAGCCAGCGGCGTCTTTTGTAGCCGCGGTGGTGGCAGTTGGGCGAGCTGGCGGTATGCCTGCACAAAACGGTACAGCGACTCGGCGCGGCTCTCCACGATGTGGAGACCTCGATCCAGATCCTCGTCCGTAGCCACGCCGGAGATGAGCTGAGTCCGGAGCGTTCCCGCAATCGACTTGATGGGAGCAAGCGAGTTGTTGATCTCATGGCCGAGAACGCGGATGAGCCGCTGCCAGGCCTGCCGCTCCTCTTCCCGCAGCGCTGCGCTCACATCCGTCAGCAGCAGGAGCGCATGCGGCACGCCTCGCTGACGGAAGGTGCTGCGGTGCACCATCCAGCGGGTACTGCGGCCGTCCTGCTCCAACTCCACGATGCCCTCATCCGGTTCCTCAAGCAGGCGGGTCAGCCCAAGTTCGGCCGCAGGATGGCCCATGCTCTCCTCCGGCAGCAACGTAAGCACGGTCTCCGCCGCTGGATTCATCAGGCGAAGAACACCTCCCGGATCGAAGGCGAGTACCGGCGCGTCGATGGAACCGACAACGCGGCGGAGCAGCGCCGATGCCTCCAGCGCACCCGCACGCTGGTCCTGCAGCATGTCGGCCAGCCCGTTGACCTCGATCGCCAGTTCCCCCAGCACATCCCCGGTGGACGAACCGCGCGCGCGGAAGGCATAGTCATCTTCGCGCAGCGCACTCACTACATTCGTCAGCGTCTGCAAGGGGCGAACGACATGTTCGATCAGCAGGCCATAGACAATGAGCGTGACAAAGAGCATGACGCCGAGAAGGGTGAGCCACAGGCTGGTGGAAGCGTGCTGCGAGATAAGCAGACCGCAGCAGATCAACAGACCCGGCAACGCGATGCACATGGCAAGCACACGTAAGCGCGCTTCAAAACTCAGGCCGTGTATGGGCCGCGGCCGGCCGAGGCGGCGGCGCGATCCATGAATGTGTATGCGCCGGTTTCCAGGTGCCCGTTCCGACGGCTGGGGCCTGGCTGGCGTATCGCTGTCGATGGCTTTTCCCATAAGAAGGGCTTAGGTGACGAGGATACATCGCAGGCGCCAACAATCATCCGCCCAAGCTCCCTCCTGGGAGTAGGACCCGAGCATCGGGCTGCGGACAATCGACGCAAGGCAGAGAGGGTCACGACAGCGCGATCGGACCAGATCCGGTTGGCAACATACAGCCTTCGAGCATGGGAGACTACGCCTTCGTCGTCAAACACATCGTCGTCAAACACATCAGGGCGCGGCTTATCGCGGCGTCAACGGCCGCTTTGCGAAGCAGTTTTCAGCGACTTGCACTTTCTACTCTGCACTTTTTACTCGAGGAGCAGCGGCAAAGCCCAGCGCAAAACAGGCGGCAATGGATGGGACCGGTAATTACAACTTCGGGTGAAGAGTTTCAATCTTCTCCATCGCCCAGGTCGCGAGTTCCGCATTTCGGGGATCTGTCTGCTGTATGGTTCGCAACGATTGCAGGGAGCCGAGGTCACCTTGCCAGGCAACGATCCGAATCGCACGGATCTTCACCTTCTCATTCTGGCTACCGAGGGCTTCGCGCACCACGGGTAGAACCGACGGGCCGCCCTGAATCAGCATCCACTCCGCTTTATCTGCAACGCTAGGCTCCGCTGCCCCCAAGGCCTGCACCGCCGGACGCGGATCTGTCCCAACACGGTCCCACAACTGGAAGGCGGCCACAACCGCATTCATTTGCGAAAAATCCTGACCCGGGCGAAATGCCTGTTCCTCAAGCGCCTGTGTAGCCTCAGGATGGTGCAGCATGGAAATCGCCTGGACCTCCTTCATCTGACAGCGGTAATAGCCCATAACTACGTCAATCTCGGTTTGCGTCAGCCTCGGCTTTCCACGCTGCACCCAGCTGTCGTAGAGGACGGTTGCAGCTTTTACCTCTGAACGTAACTGTGACGGGAGCAATTTTGCTGCTGCATCGGGCTGTTGGCGTGCCAACGCAAGCGCCGCCGCTCCGCGAACCGGTGGATCGCTGTGCGACAGCAGGGGCAGCAGGATCTCGGCCTTCACCTCACCCGGCATGTGCGAGAGCGCCACCAGCGCCTCCTGAAGCACCTGCGGATTCTGATCCTGCAAGAGCGGCAGCAGCATATTCGCTGGAGCGTGCAAAACTCCAAGTGCCCAGGCTGCATTTGCACGCGCATCCGCGTTCCCCGATCGCAACGCCTCAGCAAACGCTCCGGGTGGTGTCTGGGGGCGTGCCTTCACGAGCGCAACAGCTGCTGCTCGTGAGACGCGATTATCGGGATCGAGCAGCCAATGGGTGAACTCGTGTTGCAGATCGAAGCCGCGATACCGTGACAACTCTAAAATCGCCGCAACTCGTGAGCCGCTCTCCCCAGCATTCGCTTGCGCAGCGAGTGCGGCAAGTTCTCGCTCTACAGGTCTTCCCACAGCGTCCGCACCCAACCGTGGATAGTCGACGTTGATGCCATCCACTCCGGCGGCTACTGCTGCCTTCATGCCCGCCAAATCCATCTCATGGCCGGTCTCGGCAGAGAAATTTGCAATCACTGCCTTGCCGTTGCGGTGATATTCCTTCACCTGCTCGGCGGTCACTCCCGGCTGTACCCACACGGGTGCATTCTCATTTGCCCGCGGATACAGCTGCTTTACGTCCGCCCACTCGCCGTTGAACCGAACGCGCTGCAGCATGCCCTCGCCCTGCAGCAAGCGCAGCA
>DASQRJ010000261.1:0-8520 GCA_035642955.1 Acidobacteriaceae bacterium | reverse complement strand
GAGCGCCCAACCCTCAGCCGTATCGTGAAAAAAGACGATATTAAGCGTAGCCCCCCTAGGCATATCGACCGCATGCGGAGTTGAATTCTGCCAATGAGCCCCGTTGTCTTTCGTCAGTAGTAAGCGATCCCCACTGGTTATCCAACCGGTGCCGGGCGCGAGTAGCGTCATGGTCTGTCCTGGTAAGCGAACGTGAAAGCAAAGGACGAAGATGAAGAGTACGAAGGACCGGATCGCTTCGGGAGAGACACGGAAAGAGCGCAAGTACGAACCATTTCTCATGGCTTGCCTCTTGAGCTGCGCGACATAGAAATCTGTATCGGGCGCACGGAACCTATCGTACAAACGCATACGAGTCAACTACGATAGTGATCGATAGAATCGCGAACGACTGTCCGCCGCGATGTGTCCCATTTCGGGACAGACCGCGCGATAAGAACCAGAGGCCATTCCAAGGCCAGACTCGGTTCTGCCCCGCTTCGGTGACAAAACCGCTCCGCGAAACGCTCCCCATCGTGCTCCAAAGCGTCTCCAAAGGGCCTTGTTCGCGACCAAAAACGGCCCCAAAATCACCTCGAAAGCAGCGCGCGCTGGGCCTCGAAAAGCTCGCGGATGCCGGCTTCGGCGTAGTCCATCATCTCCAGCATTCTTGCGCGGGGAAAGGCCTTTTGCTCGGCCGTGGCCTGCACTTCAACCAGTCCGCCATCTTCGGTCATGACGATGTTCATGTCGACTTCGGCCTGGGAGTCCTCTTCGTACGCAAGATCGAGCAGGACTTCGTCGTCGACGATGCCGACGCTGGTGGCGGCGACCAGCTGGCGCAGCGGCGACTGCTTCAGCGTGCCCGCTTTCACCAGGCGATTCAGTGCCAGCGCCAGCGCGGCGCAGGCCCCGGTAATGGCTGCGGTGCGCGTGCCCCCATCGGCCTGCAACACGTCACAGTCGAGGATCACTGTACGTTCGCCGAGCGCCTGCATGTCGATCACAGCGCGCAGCGAACGCCCGATGAGACGCTGGATCTCATGAGTGCGTCCGGAGATTTTGCCGCGCTCCGACTCGCGCGCAGTGCGCGTGAGCGTGGCGCGTGGCAGCATGCCGTACTCCGCGGTGACCCAGCCGCGGCCGCTGTTGCGCAGCCACGCGGGAACCCCCTGCTCGACCGTAGCATTGCAGAGAACGCGGGTGTGGCCGATAGAGATAAGTACGGATCCTTCGGCGGTCGCGACGAAGTCGGGTATGAGCGAAACGGGACGAAGCTGGTTCGCGGTGCGGCCGGAACGAATGCCGGGTGCCTTGGAAGGCGAATGGGGAGCAGGTGCCATAGAGAGCCAGTTTCCTGTAAGCAAGATGGGCGGATCGGAGGGAAGTGCGGTTCACTCGGAGGGAAAACCACGTCCTTTTGCGTTGTCGCAGAGAATCCGCTCTGGGCTGATTGTATGGCAGCCGCCGGGAAGGGTCGGAATAGAGCGCTGTAAACCGCACATAATACATGGTGCCTGCCGCTTTGGTGGAGTGGAGTCACCGTGCTTGACCATTACCGAAGTCAGGTTTGAGGCCATTTTCAGCACCATTCCCGGAATGAAATCTGGTTAGATGCGGACTGTAGAGATTGCACGGTTGGCATGTAAGAAATGCACTGTAAGGTTCCGGATCTGCAATTTTTCACTTTTTGAGGTGCTGCCTTGGACGAAATACTTGGTATGGAGCATAGCGGGAACAGACTCCACGTTCTCGTCATTGAGGAAGACGACGCAACGCGATCCGCTTGTATCGAGATTGCGACACAAAGAGGCTTCTCCGCCGAAGGCCTGGCGGAAGCGCCCAATGCCCAACAACTGCTGCGTAGCCACACAGTGGATCTGCTCCTGATGGAGCTGAAGTCGACGCGGCGGGACGGCATGCAACTGCTGGAAGAGGTCAAAGCGCTCAAGCCGGATACGGCGATCATCGTGATGACTTCGACCACGACGATCGGTACCGCGGTAGAGGCGATGCGGAGCGGAGCGACCGACTATCTGACCAAGCCCTTCCTGATGGAGGAGCTGGGGACAGTGCTGGAGCGAGCGGCCCAGCAGCGGCAGGCCAGCGGCGCCAGCCGGACCCTGCGTGAGCGGCTGCGCAGCTCGGGCGGCGCGGGCAACCTGGTTGGACGCAGCCAGGAGATGGACAAGCTCTATCGCATACTGGCCAAGGTGGCGCAGAGCCATCATCCGGCGCTGATTGCGGGCGAGAGCGGCACCGGTAAGGAGATGGTCGCGCGCACCATTCATGCGCAGAGCGAGAGTGCGTCGCAGCCGTTTCTTACCGTGGACTGCGGAGCGTTTGCGCCGGAGATGATCGAGCACGAGCTGTTCGGTTATGTGAAGGGCGCGTTCCCGGGTGCGCTGCGCAACGCGCCGGGCGTGCTCGCTTCGGCAGAGCGCGGCACGGTCTTTCTGGATGAGATTGGCCAGTTGACGCCGGAACTGCAGGGCAAGCTGCTGCGGGTGCTGCAGGAGAAGGAGATCCGACCGGCCGGCGCGACACACCGCATTCCGCTGCATGCACGCATCCTGGCGGCGAGCAGCGTGGACCTGGCGGCCGCGGTGACCAAGGGCAGCTTCCGCAAGGATCTGTATTACCGGCTGAATGTGGTCACACTGCGGATTCCGCCGCTGCGCGAACGGCGCTCGGATATTCCGTTGCTGGCGACACACTTCCTGGATCGCATGTCGCGCGAAAGCGGGGAGAGTTACACGCTGAGCGACGACGCGCTGCGCAGCTTGATGGATTATGACTGGCCGCAGAACGTGCGCGAGCTGGAAAGTGCGATCGAACGCGCGTGCACCATGGCATCCGGTCCGGTGATCCACATGGGCGATCTGCCGACGCAATTGCAGAACCACGAGCTGGGTCTGCGGCGGGAAGCGTCCCAGGGGCAAAGAACCCAGTCCGCGATCGCACAGCCTGTCGCGATGCCGCGGATCACGCCGCTGGCGGAGTTGGAAAAGCACGCGATTCTGAACACGATCAGGCAACTGAAGGGCGACAAACTGCTGGCGGCGCGTCTGCTGGGCATCGGCAAGACCACGTTGTACAGAAAACTGAAGGAATATGGGCTTTCGGACAACATGTCGCTGGAGTCGCTGGAGCCGATGAACGGGAGCAACGAATGCAGAACCGGGCTGTGAAGATAACGGCTTCGAAAACAGGGATATGAAACGAGGATAGGGCCATGAAGGAAAAGGTGAGCGCCGTACAGCGTGTGTTGCTGATTTCAGCACTGAGCGGGGCAAAGAACTGTGCCGCGGCGATCATGCAGCAAATGGGACTGGATGTAGAAGTAGTGCCGGGACGGCGCGAGGCAATGGATGCACTGCGCGCGGGCAGCTTTGCGGCGGTGATTGTGGAAGATGCGCTGGCCGAGGGCGATCCGCGAGGCGCCGAGGTGCTGTGGAAGATGGCCGGGCTGGCCATTCCTATGCAAGTGAACTTCGCGCTGACCGGAAGCGCGCGGCTGATACGCGATCTGCGCGCGGCGTTGGCGCGTCGGGAGCAGGAGCAAGGCGCGGCGCAGCGGGCTGCACTGCGTGCCGTAGAGAGCGAGTTGCGGAATACTATTTCCGGGTTGCTGTTGCACACGCAACTGGCCCTGCGGGAGAGCCCTCCGTCTCCGCAACTGGAACAGCGGCTGCGCTTGATGGCGGAGCTGGCGGAAAACCTCAAGCAACGGCTGGACGTTCCGCAGGCATAAATTCCAGCCTGAGTTGAGCGCCCGGCTAAGCTTCGTCTGCCGTTCTCGACGGCGGTTTGCATGCGCGGAGGTTGATACCATCGGCGCATGTCTCTCAACCAGGAGATCGTGTTGCGCGGGTGTGTGCCGGGAGATGAAGAGGCGCTCGCGCTGGTGGGCGCCGCTACCTTTCTCGAAACCTTTGCGGGCCTCCTGACCGGATCGGACATTCTGGCGCATTGCCGAATGCAGCATGCGGCAAGCCAATATGCTGCGTGGCTGGCGGATGCGCAGTACCGGCTGTGCCTGGCGGAACTGAAAGGCGCGGGGGTGGGCTTCGTTGTGCTGTCGCCACAGGATCTGCCGGTTGCCGTGACTTCGGATGACATCGAGCTGAAGCGGATCTATCTGCTCCATCGCTTCCAGGGCGGCGGACTGGGTCGGCGGCTGTTGGAATGGTCGGTTGCGCAGGCGCGCGAGCTGGGAAAGCGGCGTTTGCTGCTGGGCGTGAAGGCCGACAACAAGGCGGCTCTGGCGTTTTACGACCGCCTGGGATTTGTACGGATCGGCGAGCGGAAGTTCCTCGTCGGCTCGATGCTGTGCGACGACTACATCCTCTCCCTTTCGCTCTAGCTTGGCAGTATTCCCGCGATTTGACGGTGGGGCGCAGGTAGGGTGGAATGCCGTCATGCAGGGAGGAAAAGCCAGCCGAACAGCAGAGCGGGTTGCGATGCGCCGCGCTGCGCACCAGATTTACGATCGCCCGTTGGTCTTTGCCGATCCGCTGGCGCTTCGGGTGTTGCCACCGGATGCGGTTGCCGAGCTGAGCAAGCGTGAGGAGACTGAGCGCACGCATCCGTTTGCGCGCGGGATGCGGGCGTTCCTATGCGCCAGAAGCCGCTTTGCGGAGGACGCGCTGGACCAAGCGGTGAACCACGGCGTGAGGCAGTATGTGGTCCTCGGCGCGGGTCTGGATACCTATGGCGCAAGGTCGACGATGCCGGAATGCTCGATCCATCCGGAACTGCGCATCTTCGAGGTTGATCATCCGGCGACGCAGGCTTGGAAGCGCGCCTGTCTGGAACAGAGTGGCGTTCATTTGCCCGAGACGGTAACGTTTGTTCCCGTGGATTTTGAGCGTGAGGAGCTGATGGAGCGGCTTGCGGCATCCGGCTTCGATGCCGGTGCGGCCGCCTTTTGCTCGTGGCTGGGGGTGGTGCAGTATCTGACGCGGGAGGCCGCAGTCGGAACGTTGCGCGCGCTGGGCGCGCTGCCGGCGGGCAGCGGTGTGGCTTTTGACTATTCGGTGGCGCGGGAGTCGCTGTCACCGCCGCTGCAGGCGGCATACGACTCGCTGGCCGAGCGCGTGGCGCGTGCGGGAGAACCCTTCCGGCTGGGATTCGATCCAGCCGAGCTGCGCGAGCTTTTGCGGGAGTGCGGCTTTCGGCGGGTGGAGGATCTGGACGGTGACGCGATCAGTGCGCGCTACTTTGCCGGACGCAGGGATGGGCTGACAGTGCGCGGTGGTCTGGGACGCCTGGCGTGCGCGTGGCGCGAATGATGCAGTGAGGAGAGTGACATGGCGAGGGCAATCGCGTCGAGCTATGGGAACCGGCGTAACTCAATGCGTCGCTGCTACCGCAGATATTTCGCGGGAATTGCGTTGCTGGGCGACTCTTGATCCCACAGGATGGTGACGACCCAATAGCGGTTGCCGTCTTTAACCTGACTGAGATCCTGAGCCCGAGGATGCCGGGTCGCTTCGCGCGGCACACCGTGGGGCTGTCCCAATAGAATTTCGTCATGAGGACGACGCAATGAAGGTGGCGGTGGTGACAGGGGCGGCGCAGGGGATCGGTCGGCGTACAGCGGAGGTGCTGGCCGAGGCGGGCTATGCGTTGGCGCTGCTCGACCTGCGGTCGTGTGAGGCGACGCTGAAGGCGGTTCGCGCGGCGGGCGCTGATGCGGCGGAGTTTCTGGGTGACATCTCCGATGAGGGGGTGGTGATTCGCGCTGCCCGCGCGGTGACAAAGCGCTGGGGCCGCGTGGACGTGTTGGTGAACAACGCCGGGATCAGCTTCATCACAGCGGCGGAGGCGATGGAACTCCAGGATTTTCGGCGCGTGCTGGAGGTCAACCTGGTCGCTCCGTTTCTGTTGGCCAGGCAGTTCGGCGCGATGATGCTGCAGCGGCGCGCGGGAAGCATCGTGAACGTGGCGTCGATTGCCGGCTTGATGGGCGTAAGCGATCGCGCGGCGTACAACGCCTCGAAGCATGGACTGATTGGGCTGACGCGCACCCTGGCGGCGGAGTGGGGCGGACGCGGTGTGCGCTGCAATGCGGTGTGCCCGGGGTGGGTGAAGACGGAGATGGATGCCGCCGACCAGGCGCGCGGCACCTACTCCGATGCCGATATCACCGGCCGCAATCCGATGGGGCGATTTGCAACGCCGGACGACGTAGCGCGGGCGATTGCGTTTCTCGCTGATCCGGCGTTGAGCGGATTCATCAACGGACAAGCCCTGCCGGTGGACGGCGGCTGGACGATGGATGGGAGCTGGGAGAGCCTGCGGATGAGCAAGCGCTGAATACTGACTCGCCGGCGAATCCAATTGGCGAGGACTCGATGCGAAGGTTGGAACACCATGCTTCGATTGCCATGCGAGATGCGATTGATAGGACTTAATCGGCCCAATACTCAGATCGGCTAGTGGATGGTCTTCATCTTGCGCTGCATGTAGTCCATCATCACGTATTCGCCTAACCGGTCCGGGGTGGTGAAGTAGGCTTTGCCCCGGCACATCGAGGTCACCTTCTGCACGAACTGCACCAGGCCGAAGTCCTGCGCCAGCATGAAGGTGTTGACCATGATGTTCTTGCGCTTGCAGCGGCTGACCTCTTCGAGGGTTTCGGCGATCACCAGCGGGTCCAATCCGAAAGCGTTCTTGTAAATGCGGCCGTCAGGCAGGGTGAGCGCGGATGGCTTTCCGTCGGTGATCATGACGATCTGCTTCATGTCCTTGCGCTGGCGGTCCAGGATGCGCTGGGAGACACGCAGGCCTTCGCGGGTGTTGGTGTAATACGGCCCCACCTTGACGCGCGCGATCTGCGAGACGGGCATCTCTTCCGCGGAGTCGTGGAAGAGGACGAGCGAGAGCGAGTCGCCGGGATACTGCGTGCGGATGAGGTGCGAGAGCGCCATGGCGACGCGCTTGGCCGGCGTGAAGCGATCTTCGCCGTAGAGGATCATCGAGTGCGAGCAGTCGAGCATGACGACGGTCGCGCAGGAGCTTTGGTATTCGGACTGGTGTACGTGCAGGTCACTGTATTCGATGTTGAGGGGGACGGTGAGGCCTTCGCGGGAGAGCGCGCTGTTGAGGGTGGTGGTGACATCGAGGTTGAGGACGTCGCCGAACTCGTAAGGCTTCGCGGCACCGGAGGCCTCGATGCCGGTGGCCCAGTGGCGCGTGTCGTGGCGGCCGTAGCTGGATTTGCCGAGTGAGCCGAGAAGATCGCGCAGCGTCTTGAAGCCGAGGAAGTCGAGGCTCTTGTCGGTGACTTCGAAGCGCGCCTCGGTTTCGGCGCGGCCCGTCTGGCCCGGGCGATTGGCAGCCTGCGCGGGATCGTGCGGCGCATCGATGGAGACGTACTCCTCTTGCTGCATGCGCTCGATCAGGCGATCGATGAGCTCTTCGATCTGCTCGGCGGACATCTGCTGCATACGCTGCTGCGCCTCGTCGTCGAGCAGCTCGCCGGCTTCGAGCGCCTGACGGATGGCCTCGCGGAGGTTTTCGAGCGTGTGGTCGCCATTTAATTCAGAGAAGCGCGAGTAGGGATCCTGAAAGCCGGAGTCGAGGAGATAGTCGGAGAGGGCCTTGAGCAGGTCGTCCATCTCGATCTCGGAGGCGAGGTCGCCGTTGTATTTGGTATAGCGGACGCGCTTCATGATCTAAGCGTAGTCCTTCCGGTGCTTGGTGCGCTACACGTAACGCGGTGAGGATTCCTAGATCGCGATTACCTGCTGAAGTGCTCGAGCAGGTTGTCTGCATCGTCGTCAACGGATCGTAGCGTGTAGCCCGCTTTCAGGAATGGCTCCAGGCAATCGCGGCAGGCGCTCACGTAAGCGGTATTGTTGGAGCTGTAGACGAGAAAATCATTGTGCGTGGTGAAGAATTCGTCATATGTTGCCAGGCGGAGATCGACATTGGCCCAGCGAGCGAGCCGCTGATATGCGTCAAGAAACCCGGTTTCGTGCGGCGAAGCGAAGACCAGCCGGCTCCGGATCTCCGGTGGCGCGTAGTAGTAGAGATACAGGTAGCCCGGTTCATTTGTAACGAGAATGTCCAGCTTCGAGGTATCCCGCAGCAAAGCCGCATCACGCATCAACGGATCGGCAGGGTTGGGGACGAACGCAATGTGACTACTGGGCTCGACAAGATCGAGGTCTGAGTGGTGCCAGTAACAGTAAGCGGCGATCAGAGTGTCCGCCGACAGCAGGGCAATCATGGAGAAGAACAGGCCGCGCGCGACGAAGGACCGGTTGCCCCGTACCACGGTCACCTGCGCCACCAGCAAAGCATAGCCCGCCGTGGCTGCCAGGAAATAGCGATCGAAGTAATAGGCGTGGCTTACTTTGATTCCGATGACACCGATAGCGGGCAACACAATGAGTCCAAGCGCAAGGCCAAGTTCGGCAGCCGACAGAGAACGAACTTCCTGCGGCGTGGAAGTCACGTCGCCTGTGGGGCGCTTCCATGCGAGAAACAGGAGCAGCAAAAGCAGCACCACGATGCCTGGACCAAAAACGA
>DASQRJ010000260.1:0-3072 GCA_035642955.1 Acidobacteriaceae bacterium | reverse complement strand
CGGCCCCCCAACTATGCGAGCGCTGATCTTTTCTGACATTCACGCGAACATCGACGCCCTGGATGCGGTGCTTGCAGCGGCCCCCCAGCACGACGTTGTCTGGAATCTGGGCGATGTGGTCGGCTACAACGCCGCGCCCGAAGCCGTCATTGAGCGCTCACGCGCCATTGGAACACTGTTTGTACGGGGAAATCATGACCGTGCCTGCGCCGGCCTGACAGGAGCTGAAAGTTTCAATCCCGTGGCGTTTCGCGCCGTCCAGTGGACGCGAGGGCAGCTCGGTTCCGATGCTCTCGAATGGCTGAAGGACATGCCAGCGGGTCCGATTCGGCCCGCTGATGCACTGGTAAGCTGCGTCCATGGCTCGCTGCTCGACGAAGACGAATACCTGCTCTCCACCGAGGACGCGGAAGGACAATTTGCGCGCACCCGTACCCCGGTAACGTTCTTCGGCCATACGCATGTGCAGGGCGGGTTTGCCGCGAATGCGGCCGGCGAATGGTTCCAACTGAAGCCCGCGTACAGTGACGACAAGGTCGTCGAAAGTTATGATCTGGACCTGCGCAGCTCGGCCAAATACCTGATCAATCCTGGAGCTGTCGGCCAGCCCCGCGATCGCGATTGGAGAGCCGCCTTCGCTCTCTACGACGACCAGGCGGCGCGGGTCACGTTTTTCCGCGTTCCCTACGACGTGCACGCGGCGCAAATGCGCATTCAGCGGGCCGGTCTGCCGGAGATGCTGGCGACTCGTTTGAGAGTCGGGCGGTAGCGGCTGACAGCAGGCGCGTCATTCTGAGGTCTCCGCGGCCCTCGAAAAACTCAGAGCCTAATCGGGCGCAACCGAAGCTGCGCCTCGTTCAGAATGACCACTTGACCGGCAGAAACTACTCCGCTTCGGCTTCCTTTGCGACGACGACCTTGACGTGCGCAGTCACTTCGCGATGCAGGCGGACAGGCACCAGGAATTCGCCCAGCGATTTCAGCGGCTCTTCCAGCTGCACCTTGCGGCGATCCACCTGAAAGCCCTTGGCTTCGAGAGCCTGGGCGATGTCCGAACCGGTAACCGAACCGAACAGGTGATCGTTGTCGCCGGTCTTGCGGGTAAAGTTCAGCTCGACGTTCTCAAACTGCTGCAGCAGCAATTCTGCGTCGGCCTTTTCTTTGGCGGAGCGGCGGACGGAGGACGCCTTCATCTGTTCGATCACGGCTTTGTTCCCCGGCGTGGCTTCAATGCCCAGATTGCGCGGCAGCAGAAAATTGCGGCCATAGCCCTGCGCTACTTTGACGACATCCCCGCGATGGCCGAGGTTCTCGACATCTTCCTTCAAAATGATTTCCATATCCTACTCTCCTAAATAAATCTCGAAATCCAGGCCAATCATGTTCCAGCGCAATTGTCGCCCAAATATCAGGCCGTCATTCTGAGCCCTTCGCTTCGCTCGAGGGTGAACTCCGCGAAGAACCTCTGCATTCGCACTTCTTACAAGATACCCAGATCCTTCGCTGCGCTCAGGATGACGTGCTTTCGTGAGCGCGGTCCATATCCAGAGGACAAGGCTTTAGTGACGCTGCGCAAAGGGCAGCAGAGCGATGTTGCGAGCCTGCTTGATGGCGCGCGTGACGCGGCGCTGGTGGGTGGTGCAGACGCCGGTCAGGCGGCGAGGAACAATCTTCCCACTTTCTGCTACGAAGCCCTGCAGCAAGCGCACATCGCGGTAAGGAATGGCGTCGATTTTCTCGACGCAGAATTTGCAGACTTTTTTGCGACGGAAAAATTTACGTCCGCCGGGGCCGCCGCCTGCGGGACGCGGTGGCCGAGGACCAGAGTGAGAGGGTCCATCCGAGGTTGATGCTGTCGATTGCGATCTTTCTTCTGCCATGCTGCAACTCCTTCATAGTCGGCCGGAGAGTGTCTCCGGCGCGTAAACTTTTGTACTTCGGTGGAACTGCCGTGGGCATCGCCCACTAAAATGTAGCGCTATGCGATGGCTTCTGGAACCGCAGCGGTTTCTGCGGCTGGTTCGACACTGCGCTGCGGAGCGGACGGTGCCGGAGCCGTGGCCTGCGCGGCAGCGGCCTGGGAAGCACTTGCGGCGGCATTCGCCTGGGCAGCATGCGCGGCTTGGGCATTCACCGTACTTTGCTTGATCTTTGTGGAGCGCAGCTTCTTGATCTTGTTGATGCGCTTTTCTTCCTCGTCCATGCGAACGGTGATGAACTTGATGACCGGCTCAGTCACGCGCAGGCGGCGTTCCAGTTCGGCCACCAGGCTGCCGTCCGCTTCCACGGTCAACAGATTGTAGTTGCCCTCATTGAACTTGCGGACAGTGTAGGCGAGCTTGCGGTTTCCCAGCTTCTCGCTCGATACCAGCTTGCCATTCCCCTTGGTGATCGTGGCTTCAAAGCCGGCGATCAGCTTGTCGGCTTCTTCGCCAACCACATCCGGGCGCAGGATAAACATGACTTCGTATTTCCGTTCCATTTGTCTCTCGTTTCCGGCAATGCCTTCCGGCTTTGCCTTGCAACCTTCAGGGCTGCTCAGTCTACTGTTCAGTCGTCGTTTGTTTCACTCTTGCTCGTCGGCAGTGATCCGCCGATTTAATCGGTTCATCGCGACGCTGGCGCCTTCGGTTAAAAGCAACTCAATCGCCGTCGAAACATCGTCCAAGACTTTGTCCAGCACCGCCAGCTCCGCTTTGCGAAATGGCGTCAGAACATAATCCTTGCGACGTTGCCGAGCGTTTTCCGCCGCCATGGCGTCTTCCGGGGCAATTCCAATTCGAATCCGCAGCCAGTCTTCCGTGCCCAGCGCATTCGAAATCGACGTGACCCCGTTGTGCCCGCCTGCGCTTCCGCGCTCGCGGATACGAATACTGCCCAGCGGCAGAGCCACTTCGTCATACAGCACGATCAGCTGCCGCCGCGGATCAATCTCGAATTCCTCAACCAGCGCCCCCACCGACAACCCACTCAGGTTCATGTAGGTTTGTGGCTTCGCCAGCAACACCTGCCGGCCTGCAATTCGCGCCGAAGCCGTCAAGGCCTTCGAGCGCCGATTCGTTACCGCCACGT
>DASQRJ010000259.1:0-4807 GCA_035642955.1 Acidobacteriaceae bacterium | reverse complement strand
GGGTTCAGATGAAACTGGTGGTTAACCTTCTCCTTGGCGTCGGCATGCAGGCCATCGCGGAGGCAGTGTCGCTGGGCGAGCATCTTGCATTGAATAGAGATGTTTTGCTCGATGTTTTATCCAAAACCGCAGTGATACCTCCGGCATTTGTGGGCAAGTTCCAGAAGATAAAGAACAACGACTACTCGCCGCAATTTCCGTTGCGGCTGATGAGCAAAGACATGGATCTGGTCATGGAGACCGCCGCAACTGCAGGCGCCCATCTGCCCGCGGCCTGCGTCGCCCAATCCATACTTGCCTCCAACCTTTCCTCAAATGGCGACCTGGACCTGGCTGCTATCACACCATTTGTCGTCGGTCATCGAACCGGGAGCTAGCGACGCAATGAATCCTTCGAGCAATGTGCCCTTCCGATGGATTGTCGTGCGCAGCACCTCCGAGCCCATCGTTGTGAATTTTCCCGATGACTTCTGGGATTGACATTCCACGTGAGTCCGCGTCTTCAGCGCTGATAATTACAACAGACAACTGAACAACACCAAGCAGCTATGGAAAAGAAAGCGAGTTTACGCGTATGAGTTACCTGCCAGATGCGAAGCGATATGACGGAGCGGTGTTTCGGCGGTGTGGGCGATCGGGGATCATGTTGCCGCCGATATCGCTTGGGCTGTGGCAGAACTTTGGCGGCGTCGACGTTTTCGAGACCGGACGGGCAGTGATCCGGCGAGCGTTCGACAGGGGCGTGACACACTTCGACCTGGCGAACAACTACGGGCCGCCCTATGGGTCGGCGGAGGAGAACTTCGGGCAGATTATGCGGAAGGACTTTCACGGCCACCGCAATGAACTCGTTATCTCGACAAAGGCAGGATGGGATATGTGGCCGGGGCCCTACGGCGTGGGCGGTTCGCGCAAGTATCTGCTTGCATCCCTGGACGAAAGCTTGGGGCGCATGGGACTGGAGTACGTAGATATTTTCTATTCGCACCGGCCGACAATGGATGTTCCGCTGGAGGAAACAATGGGAGCGCTCGTGCAGGCTGTGCGGCAAGGCAAGGCTTTGTATGTGGGCATTTCGTCGTATAGCCCGGAGCGGACGCGCCAAGCAGCGCAGATTTTGAAGCGCGAAGGGGTCCCGCTGCTGATTCATCAGCCCTCCTACTCGATGCTGAACCGCTGGGTGGAGAAGGAGCTGCTCGCCACGCTGGAGGAATTAGGCGTGGGCTGCATTGCGTTTTCTCCGCTGGCCCAGGGTCTATTGACGAACAAGTATCTGAATGGAATACCAGCGAACTCCCGAGCAAAGGCGGAAGGTTCGTTTCTGAAAGAGTTCCTGAGCGAAGAGAATCTGAAGCGAGTGCGTGCGCTGCACGAAATTGCGGGTGGGCGCGGGCAGACTTTGGCACAGATGGCGATTGCGTGGGTACTGCGCGATGAGCGGGTGACCTCGGCGCTGATCGGCGCCCGTAGTGTCGAGCAGCTCGATAACTCGCTCGACGCGCTAGAGAAGCTCCAACTCACGGATTCAGAGCTGAATGAGATCGATCGCTATGCGCAAGAAGGGGCCATCGACCTTTGGAGAAGTGCCAGGGAGGGTGAGGCATAGCAAATACAAACCACTCCATATCCGCGACAATGTATTGCCAGCCATGTTGCTTCAGGTGAGCGGCCATCCAGTCCGCATTCGCCTTCGCCTGGGTCTCGCTAATGGTCGCCCCATACGAATACCAACTGTTCCACCCCATCGCTGGCGACGGCCAGAATGAGGATTAACGGAAGCCGCGGTTTATATACTTGATAACGTTAACTCCAATTGCCCGATTCGGGCGAGTACGGCGGTCAGACCTTTCTTGCGTCTGTAACGGGCGCCTCAACGTCAAACCCCGTAACCGGGTTGTTCAATCGCGACAGCCCGGTGATACGCTCTTGTTCTGACAGCGCCGACTGCCCAGACGAATTAGGGGCATGGCATAGGAAGGAATCTTTGTGCCACCTCAACGGAAGGTCGCCAGGCGTCGCAACTCTGGCCCCACCATCACAGATGTAGCGCGGGAAGCTGGCGTCGCCATCATGACCGTCTCCCGTGTCGTCAACGGCGGCAGTTATGTCAGTCCGGCAACCGAGAAGCGCGTGCGGGCAGCCATTCGAAGGCTCGGCTATACGCCAAATGAAGCCGCGCGCATGCTGAAAGGCCAGCGTGCACGCATGATCGGACTTGTCGTTCCCGACCTCGCGGACTCCTTCTTCGCAACCTGTGCCAATGCCGTGCAGCAGGTGGCCGGCACTCACGGATATA
Source organism: Acidobacteriaceae bacterium (assembly GCA_035642955.1). Classification (GTDB taxonomy): domain Bacteria; phylum Acidobacteriota; class Terriglobia; order Terriglobales; family Acidobacteriaceae; genus KBS-83. The sequence continues at coordinate 2,511 of DASQRJ010000259.1, read as the reverse complement.
TGACGCTGATCGTCACTTCAGAACGCAGCGTGGAGACCGAATCGAACGAAATCGCAATGATGGCAGCGCGGCGCATCGCCGGGCTGCTCATCGTGCCGTCGCGCGTGGATGCAGACAAGCGGTTGCGCGAGCTGCAGCAGGCCGAAATCCCTCTGGTCGCCCTGGATCGCATTCTCGATGGAGTCGATGCCGGCCAGGTCATTGTTGAGAATGCAGGAGGAGCCGAAGAAGCGGTCAGGCACCTGATTGCCCATGGGCACCGGCGGGTCGTTTGCATCGGCTATGATGCCAAGGTTTACACCATCCACCAGCGCATCCTTGGCTATCGGCGGGCTATGAAAGAAGCCGGACTGAAGCCGGAGATGTGGACCAACCTGACGACCACGGCTGCCGTAGAGGCATTGTTGCGACGCCTTCTCAGCGAATCCGATCGACCGACCGCTTTATTTACGCTGAACAATGTGACGACCATCCATGCACTGCAGGCCGTCCGCTCCATGCAACTGCACCTGCCGGCGGATCTGGCAATGATCGGCTTCGACGACCTGGAACTGGCCCCGCTGCTGGATACGCCCCTCACGGCAGTGCGTCAGCCAGCCTTGGAGCTGGGGCGCAGCGCTGCCCGCATGCTCTTTGAGATGATCGACCACGCCCGCGACGTAGGAACGGATACCAAGCTGGAGCGGCGGATCGTGCTCCCGACTGAATTGATACTGCGCGCATCCTGTGGCTGCAACAATCACGGTAGCTGATGTAAATTTTCGAAAGCAGCCAGTTGCCCCTCAAAGTTCAGCGCATGTGAGAACGATGAAACTGATTGGAATTGACGTCGGCACCGGCGGTACGCGCGTCCTGATGGTTGACACGGCCGGCAAGGTAGTCGGTTCCAAGGTACGAGAGCACGCCCCGTTCCGTTCGCCGCAGCCGGGCTGGGCGGAGCAGGATCCTGAAGACTGGTGGCAGGCGCTGGTTCACGCCATCCCTGCCCTGCTAACGGCGACCGGGACTGCTCCGGAAGAGATCGCGGCGATTGGATTGAGCGGTCAGATGCATGGGGCTGTGCTACTGGACGCAACGGACCGCGTCCTCCGCCCGGCGCTCATCTGGTGCGATCAGAGAACCGCAGCCGAAGCCGCTTGGTTGACCGCGCAGCTTGGCACGGAACGCCTGATCCAGCTCACTTCGAACCCCGCGCTGACCAACTTCACGCTGACCAAGTTGCTTTGGGTGCGCAGCCATGAATCGGCAATATGGCAGCAATTTCGCTCCTTACTGCTGCCCAAGGACTACGTGCGTTTCCGGTTGACGGGTGAGAAGGCGATGGACGTTGCGGACGCGTCCGGCACGCTGCTGTTGCATGTCGCCGCGCGCCGCTGGTCCAGCGAAATGCTGGCCGCGGTCGATATGCCCGAGAGCATTCTGCCCGCGCTGTACGAATGCCACGAAATTGCTGGCACGGTTACGGCAGAGGCGGCTTCGCTCACTGGATTGCGCGCCGGAACACCGGTTGTCGCAGGCGCAGGCGATCAGGCAGCCGGAGCGCTCGGCATGGGCATCGTGCGTCCTGGCGACGTAAGTGCCACCATAGGCACCTCCGGCGTCGTCTTTGCGGCAACCGACCAGCCTTTTCTAGACCCACATGGGCGCTTGCATACCTTTTGTCATGCCGTTCCTGACCGTTGGCATGTCATGGGCGTTACGCAGGCAGCGGGGCTCTCTCTACGCTGGTTCCGCGACACCTTTGCCAACACGGATGACCCCGAAGAGTATGCTCGCCTGGGAGAGACCGCCTCGACGGTCGCCGCGGGCGCGGATGGCCTGCTTTGGGCCCCCTATCTGATGGGAGAACGCACGCCGCATCTCGATCCGGAGGCGCGTGGCGCCCTGGTCGGGCTCACCGCCTCCCATCGCAGCCCACATGTCGTCCGCGCCATCATGGAAGGCGTCGCCTTCAGCCTCAAGGACACTCTGAGCATCTTTGCCGAGATCGGCGTCCCTGCTCGTGCCATTCGGCTGGGCGGCGGCGGCGCGCACTCGCCGGTCTGGCGACAGATTCAGGCCGATGTGTACGGGCAGACGATCGAAATTGTCGCAGCGGAAGAAGGCGCAGCGTACGGTGCGGCATTGCTCGCGGGTGTCGGCGCGGGAGTGTGGCCATCGGTGGACGCAGCTTGCGATGCCGTCATCCGGATCGCTCACCGGATCAGCCCGCAGCCTTCAGATAGCGCGAAACTGCAAGAGCTTTACCTGCTCTACCGCAGGCTTTATCCATCACTTCAGCCGATCTTCCACGGATTGCACGCGGCGAGTACAGAGGTGAAATCGAATGGCTGAAACAACCCAGGACCTGCATCAGTCGCTGGAAGCGGTTCTCGCAGTGTTTGAATCCAAGCGTCAGCGCCTCTGCGAACGCATGGCCTCTTCAGGACTCGCGGCGGTGCAGTTGCAACTGACCGAGAACCTGGCGTGGCTCACCGCGGGGCGCGTCGATCACCGCGTTCTTCTTCCGTC
>DASQRJ010000258.1:0-3093 GCA_035642955.1 Acidobacteriaceae bacterium | reverse complement strand
AGAGCAGGCGCAGCTTCAGCTCGATGCGCTCTCGGCGCGGCTGGCGAAGCAGTTTCCGATAAGCCACGCGCACGTGAGCCTGCATGCGGTGCCGTTGCGCGATGCGCTGACCGGGAATGTGCGCACCTCTCTCTGGCTGTGGCTGGCGGCCGTCGGCGTGCTGCTGCTGATCGCCTGCGTGAATGTTGCCCACTTGCAGCTGGTGCGCATTTCCACCCAGGGACATGCGTTGGCCGTGCGCAGTGCGCTGGGTGCAACGCGTGCGCGGATCGTTGGATCGGTCATCCTCGAAGCGGGACTGGTCTCGCTGCTTGGCAGTGCCGCCGGGCTGCTGCTTTCGATTCCCGCAACTAAACTCCTGATGCATGTGCTGGCGTCACAGCTTCCACGCTCGATGACGGCCACCCCCGATCCGCGGCTGCTTACGTTTTGCCTGCTGCTGGCAATCGTGGTTACGGTGATCAGCGCGACGTTGCCGTCGTGGTGGGCAGCCCGGCGCGATCCGGCAGCGGCCTTAAGCCGGGGCACGCGTTCGGGTAGCACCGATCGCAGTACCGCACTGTGGCGTCGCGGGCTGCTCGCGGTCGAGATTGCGCTGAGCTTCCTGCTGGTCACCACCTCAGGGCTGTTGCTGCGGACGCTCCAGCACATTCGTGAGGCGCCGCTTGGCTTTGCTGCGGAGAATCGGCTGGTGGTGTACGCGGAGGCGCCTGCGCATGGCATTGCTGAGCAGCAGAAGCGCGTTGTCGAATTGGCGCAGCTGACTGATCAATTGCGCGCGCTGCCGGGCGTCCAGTCCGCGGTCGAGACCTGGGGTCTGCCGACGGGGGATTATGGCTCCAACGGCAGCTACGCCATACCGGACCATGGACAGAACATGGATCAGGCCGGACTTTCCTGGGCCAACTTCAGTCTGGCGGGTCCCGGATATTTCAAAGAGATGCACATTCCCTTTCTGCGGGGCAAGGATGTCACTGCGGCGGATACATATGGCTCACAACCGGTAGCGGTCATCAGCGCGGCGGTGGCGCGTCAGTCCTTTAGTAATGAAGATCCGATCGGGAAGCGGATCGTATGCGGCATGGACGGAGACAGCATGCGCGGGGCCACCATTGTCGGCGTCGTCGGCGATGTGCGCCAGGATTCGCCGGCCGATGATCCGACACCCGCTATTTATTTTCCGTTGGCACAGCATCCTCAGCGTTTGATCGAAGGAGCTCAGATCGTTCTACATACCGCCAGCGCTCCAGCCACGTTGATTCCCGCGGCGCGCCAGCGCGTGCTGGCAACCGATGCCACCATCGCGACCAAGTTCACCACCATGGACGATGCACTGGCCGCCGCGACCGAGCCACAGCAGTTGCGCGGAGAGTTGCTGACGGCGTTCGCCGCGCTCGCATTGCTGCTGGCAGCTGTCGGCATGTACAGCGTCACCAGTTACACGGTGGCGCAGCAGGTGCGCGAAATCGGCATCCGCATGGCGCTGGGCGCGGATCGTGCCGCAGTGGCGCGCGAAGTGATGAGGACTGCCGCGAAGAGCGGTCTGCTGGGCATCGCACTCGGGGTGCTGGTCAGTCTGGAGGCATCGCGCGTGCTCAGCAGCTTCCTCGTCGGGGTGGCGCCGCTGGACCCGGTCAGCTACGGCGTCGCCGCCTGCGTGCTGGTGGCCGCAGCGGCGCTGGCGGCCTTGATTCCGGCCCGGCGTGCCGCTTCCACCGATCCCATGGTAGCGTTGCGGACGGAGTGACACAATGCATCTGGCCAACGACATCCGTTACGCATTTAGACAAATGCACCGCAGCCCGGGGTTCGCCATCACGGCGGTACTCACGCTGGCGGTGGGCATTGGGGCGACCACAGCCATTTTCAGCCTGATCTATATCACCATGCTGAAGCCATTGCCGGTGAAGCAGCCCGCCGAGCTTTATAAGGTAGGGCACGATAGCACCTGCTGCGTTGCCAGCGAGTTGCTGGGCGATTGGAGCATGTTCTCGAACGACCTGTACCAAACCCTGCGCGATCATACCCAGGGCTTCCAGGGCACGCTTGCCGCCTTCCAGGCCGGCGAGACGCCACTGCTGGTCCATCGCGAACACGATCCGCAGGCTGCGATGGCATTGCTGGGCAGGATGGTCTCCGGCAACTACTTCAGCGTACTGGGGGCGCCGGTCGCGATGGGCCGCGGGCTCACACCGGCCGACGATCAGGTGGGTGCGCCCCCGGTCACCGTCATCAGCGATCGCATGTGGCAGCGTCGCTTCGGCGGGGATCCGCACATCGTCGGCGAGACGCTCATGACGAACGGCACGGCGGTCACCATTGTCGGTGTGACGGCTCCGGGGTTCGTTGGGGAAACCATCAATGCGGACATGCCGGAGTTATGGGTTCCCCTGGGGCAGGAGGCGAACTTTGTTCATGAGGGCGCCCTGGGATCTCGTTCAGACCGCTACTGGCTGGACATAATGGGCCGCATCGCGCCCGATGCCGCGCCCGCGAGGATCAATGCGCAACTGAATACAGAGTTGCGGCAGTGGCTGCAGAGCCGCCGCGCCGATATGCAGCCGGATGAGCGGGCGCAGATCGATCGCCAGCATACGGAAATCGCCTCGGCGGAGCCTGGCATCAACATCGTAGGTTTGTTCTACGACCAGCCGCTCAAGCTGCTGATGGTGGCAGCGGCCTTCGTCATGCTGATCGTTTGCGCCAATGTAGCCAATCTGCTGTTGGTCAAATCGTTGGCCCAGAGCCAGCAGACCTCCATCCGGATGGCACTGGGGGCGAGCCGACAACAGTTGCTGCAGCAGGCGATGGTTTCCAGCATCGTGCTGGCGCTGCTCGGTTGCATCGGAGCCATCGGCGTGGCATATGTGCTCTCCAGTTCAGTGCTGGCAGTGGCGTTTCAGGGCGTCGACTATGTGCCGATTACGGCGCGGCCCTCGCCAGCCATGCTGGGCTTCGCCTTTATCACCGCCATCGCAACTTCCATTCTGTTCGGCGTGGGTCCGGCGTGGATTTCGACCCGGAACAACCTGGCCAGCGTGCTGCGCGCCAACTCGCGCACCACACGTTCCAGCGGCACATCTTCCCAGCGCG
>DASQRJ010000257.1:0-2471 GCA_035642955.1 Acidobacteriaceae bacterium | reverse complement strand
CACCTCCAACTCATAGTCCAGCAGCCGGCTCGCGCCAAACGTCGGCGCCTCTCCTGCCGCGCCCGCCATTTGTCCACGTGGCCGGCGTATCGCGGTATAGCTCGGCACGATGGACGACGCGCGGCCGTGATAGCCAATCGGCACGTATTTGTAGTTCGGCAACAATGGATTGTCGGGGCGGAAGAGCTTGCCCACATTCGTCGCGTGATAGATCGATGCGTAAAAGTCCGTATAGTCGCCGATCGTCGCCGGCACCCGCATCTCGACTGCACTCTGCGGCTGCAACGCCGACTCCAGCATGGCGCGGTGCCGCATCGTCTCCACGCGCGCTTCTTCGAGCAGGGCGCTCAGCCGCTCCCGCAGCGTGCGCAACGCAGCGCGCGGGAGGGCCATCAGCGAGTTCAGGGTGGTCTGGCGGCACGCGGCAACCACGATATCGTCCAGCCCCGCCAGCACTCCCGCTTCGGCTACCGCGTGCAGATTCAGCGCCCGATCGCCGATCGCCACCACGACCCGAGGTGCCCCCTGTCCGGGAATGTGTGCCACCCCGTACGGCAGGTTCTGGATGGGAAAGTCCGTCCCCGCTGCCTCGGCTGATTTCACCCAGCTATGCAGCGCCGGATCGCAGGTGTTTACCGCCATCTGTTTACAGCCACCCCAGCTTCCTCAGGTCTTCAATCGGTTCGGTGAACGAGCACGATCCGAAGCCGATGCAGAACTGCTCCCGCGCCTCGCGAATCTGCTCCGCGGTCAGCATCACGCCACTGTTGTGCCAGGTCATCGCTTCGTCCATCGTAATGGCATCGGCGTCACGCTCGCCCAGCATCCACGAGGCCTCCTGTCGCTGCCCCGGCTCGTGCCACAGCAGAGCCGCCGCGCAGAAGACATTCAGAAACCCATGCATCACCGCCTGTGGGCTGTAGGGTTTGTAGGTGAGCTTCTGCATCGCACGCAGTGGATGATGCAAACCCGCCGTCGCCTTGAACGCCAGACGGCGCTCACTCGCGATGCGCAAAAACTCCAGCACCCGCGACTCCTCCGGAATCGCACCCGGCACCTCGCCTCCGGTCCGGATCTTCGCCCGGGCCTTGGCCACCGCGGTCGCCTGCAGCAGGGAATGCCATTTCTCCGGCGGCGTCTCGAAATAAAGCCGATAGTTTCCGCCAAAGGCCTGCGCCGCCTCCTGGATCTCGCGCGCACTGCTCGCCTTGATCTCTACGGCGTCGATACTTCCGTAGCCGCCCGCGCCCGATTCGTCAGCCCCGGTATTGAATCGCGCAACTACATCCGCATCGGCCGCCACCGCCAGCACGCTCAGGCTCCACGTGCTCGCGTCGACGCCGGCGTTGCGCACTGCCTCGGCATACTCCTCCAGCCGTCCTGCCGGCACGATGAACCGCCCCAGCATCCAGGCGTCTTCGCCGTCTGCGTAACTCCCGTAGTTGCGTACCGCCTCCGCCATTCCCAGCCCGGCGGGCGGGAAGAGTCCGGCGTAGTCGATGAGCCCCGTCAGCAGGCTCCGGAGTGCCCGAGAGGTCATTGCCGGCCGGGTGGCGTAAAGCGGCGGTTCAGGCCCTGCCAGACCTCGAAGTAGTTGCGCTGCAATGTGCTGCTCTCCAGTGCGTGCTTGGTGGGCTGCACCACGAACCGTGTCTCGAACATGAAGGCCAGCGTGTTCTCCAGCCGCACCGGCTTCAGTTCCGCATTCGCTGCCCGTTCGTAGGTCTCCGCGTCCGGTCCGTGGCCGCTCATGCAGTTGTGCAGGCTGCACCCGCCGGGCAGGAAGCCTTCGGCCTTCGCGTCGTACTGGCCAAAGATCAATCCCATGAATTCGTTCATCACGTTGCGGTGGGACCACGGGGGACGGAAGGTGTGCTCCGCCACCATCCAGCGCGGCGGAAAGATCACGAAGTCGATATTCGCCGTACCGTGAATCTCGCTCGGCGCCGTCAGTACGGTAAAGATCGAAGGGTCGGGATGGTCGAAGCTCACCGTGTTGATGGTGTTGAAGTGCGCCAGGTCGTATTTGTAGGGGGCATAGTTGCCGTGCCAGCCCACCACGTTCAGTGGTGAGTGCTCCATGCCGCTGCACCACAGCGAGCCGCCATACTTCGCAATCACCTCCACATGCTCCTGCAGATCTTCATACGCTGCCACCGGGGTCAGGAAGTCGCGTGGATTCGCCAGCCCGTTTGCGCCGATCGGCCCCAGATCGGGCAGCCGGAACTGCTGCCCGTAGTTCTCGCAGATATAGCCGCGTGCCGCGTGCTCCAGCAACTCCACGCGGTACTTCAGCCCACGCGGCAGCACGCAGATCTCGCCCGGAGCGACCTCCAGCTTTCCCAGCTCGGTAAAGATCAGCAGCTTGCCCTGCTGCGGCACGACCAGGAACTCGCCGTCCGCATTCCAGAAAAAGCGCTTGTGCATGGAGCGTGTCGCCACATAAATATGGATCGCCGCGCCGGACTGCA
>DASQRJ010000256.1:0-2597 GCA_035642955.1 Acidobacteriaceae bacterium | reverse complement strand
GGTGAAAGGACATAAAGCAGCCAGATAGAGCGCCCACATGCCCGCACGGCTTCCCGCGATGGCTCGCGTCGTCCATGCGACGATCAGCGCGGAAACCAGATCGACGATGAGCTGCAGGTACAGGACAGCGCCGTAATGATCCACGCCGAAGATACGAAAGCAGGCCGCCAGAAAGAGTGGATAGCCGGGGAGACGGATCAGCGTCGGATCTATCGTTGCGCCGGTCACGGCATAATCCGTCCGTCCATAGATGCCGTGGAGCAGCCAGTTTTTGGCGATATCCCCGTAGATGAGGCCATCGCCATTCACCTGTGGGAAATGCCACAGAAACCACAGGCGCAGCCAGGCGCCTAGCGCCAGGGCCAGGAGCACGACCGCCAGGGTGACGTAAGAACGTCGCATTGGTTGGCATCATACAGAGAGAGCCCGGAACGATAGTTGGCCGCATGCACGTCGGCCTGTACTCTTGTCTCTGAACCGCAGTATGGAATCTCATGAGCCGCCAGATCTTCTATGATCCTGAACGAAAACGTTGGAAACGGCTGCGCCGCGTCCTGGATCTGACGGCGGTCGCATCGACCATCCTGCTGGTGGCCTTCTTTCTCGGCGTCATTCACCGCGAACAGTTGCCCGATCTTCTGCTTCCGCAACTGAAGCGAAACTACAAGACGGTGAAGGGCCGCCAGAGCGTTGAGTCGCGCCGCGCCGCGCTGCGTGCCGCCCGGCGCAGGACAAATCGCAGGGCCTCCGAGGTTCCCCTCAATACCGACGAGGGTCTGCGCGCGACCTTTTATACGGATGACAACCCAGCCAGCTATTCATCGTTGAAGCAGCACATTCACCAGATCGATATGCTCTTCCCGGTCTGGCTGAACATCAACGACGCCAGCGGCAACCTGCTGGGAGCCGTTTCGCAAGCGCCGGCGCATGTCTACCGCGTGGTCGACGACAAGGGAGTCGTGCACGGCGTCGATCCCGGCAACAAAGTCCAACAGGCGATCGTGAACGCGCACGAAGATACGGAAATATTTCCGCTGATCCGCAATTACAACCTTCTCACCGGCTTGTGGGACCCGGTGATTGGCACTGTGCTGAACGATCCCCATGCACGGGCAAACATGCGCCGGCAATTGGACAAATTCTTCGCTGCCAATCCCAACTATCACGGCCTCTCGCTGGACTTCGAAGACATTCCGGACAACGCCCAGGCTGGCTATCGGGCGCTGATGGCGGAACTCTATGCGGATTTCTCGAAGAAGAACCTCCGCCTCTACGTCAACACGCCCACCGGCACGGACGACAAGATGCTGGTTTTCGAGGCGACGCACACCGACGGAATCGTGTTGATGAATTACGACCTGCACGAGGATACTTCCGGACCCGGCCCTATCGCGCCCGAGGACTGGTTCGAAAACAATCTGCAGCGCGTGCTCAAGATTGTCCCGAAGCAGCGGCTCATCTGCGCCATCGGCAATTACTCGTATAACTGGACGGTTCCGCTGCCCGATGCCCAGGGCCACACCCCGGACAAGGTTCTTGACTTCACGGACGGAAGCGTGCAGCAGGCATGGCAGGACGCGACCGACTCGGAGTCCAGCCTCTCGTTCGCCGGCGACGAGTTGAATCCCCACTTTGCTTACGACGATGAGGACGAGCATGTACGCCACCAGGTGTGGCTGCTGGATGCCGTCACCGCCATGAACGAGATGCGCGCCGCGCGCCAGATGGGCATCCAGACCTTCGCGCTCTGGGCGCTCGGCAAGGAGGATCCGTCGATCTGGAATATATGGGACAAGCCAAGCACACACAATATTCAGACCACGCTCGAAAAGATCCCGCCCGGCAATGATCTGAACGAGGACGGCGAGGGGGACATTCTCCGCATCACCGGCGTGCCGCATCCCGGCTCGCGCACCGTCGACATGGATGCGGAGAACCAGACCGCGACCGACGAGCACATGCAGACTTATCCGCAGCCATACACCATCGAATACTACGGCTACCATCCGGATAAGGTTGCGCTCAGCTTCGACGATGGTCCCGACCCCAAGTGGACACCGAAGATTCTTGACGTTTTGAAGGCTAAGCATGTGAAGGGAACCTTCATGGTGATCGGGGAGCAGGCGCAGGACAATGTGGGTCTGCTCCGTCGCTACATACGAGAAGGACACGAAATCGGCAACCACACCTACACCCATCCGGATATCAGCGAGATTCCGGCACGGCAGGTGCAACTCGAGCTGAACCTGACCGAGCGCCTCTTCGCCAGCAAGCTCGGCGTCAAGCCACTCTACTTCCGTCCGCCATACTCCATCGACCAGGAACCTGACACCAACGACCAGGCCGCACCTGCCTATCACATTCAGCAGATGGGGTACACCATCATCGGCGACAAGATCGATACCGATGACTGGAATGAGCACCCGCGCAAAAGCCCCCAGGAAATCACCTGGACCGTGATGGAACAGTTGCGCATCATGAAGACCAAGCCGCAATTCCGTGGCTCCATCATCCTGCTGCACGATGGCGGCGGCGACCGCTCGGCGACGGTTGCTGCGCTGCCGCTGCTCATCGATACGCTACGTGCCCATGGCTAC
>DASQRJ010000255.1:0-5245 GCA_035642955.1 Acidobacteriaceae bacterium | reverse complement strand
GAGGTCGCGGCCCATCGCTGCTTCGATCTGCTTCACTCCTTCCGCCGTTCTGGCCTTGCTGTCGCCTCCGAAATACTGCGCGACATACGCCTTGCCGAGAATCTCGCCCAGCGAGCCGTCGGTCGCGTTCACGCACCGCTTCCAACGCGCCTCCTGTTCCGGGGTACCCGCAAGCTTGCGTCCATAGAAATCGAAGGTCTCCTCATCGAAGCGCTTGGGCAATTCGCTGGAGAAGGAGTCGATCAGATGTACGCGCAGATAGCTCTTCAGCGTATCCATGCCGGTCGAGGTGACGAGTTGATTCAGGCCGGTGAAGAACTCCGGCGAAGCCACATTCAGTTCGCTAACCGGCGGCGCGCCCGACTGGCTGAGGAACTCGGCCATGTGGAGGTTCGGCGTGTCTGTCGCGAACGCCGTGAGCTGCTCCATGTGGTAGATCTTCTCCGGGTCACGCCGCTCCACATTCCCCATCGACACCTTGGCCAGTGCAGTCTCGAAGGCCAAAATCTCGGCTGCCTGTTTGTCGGCTGCTTCCGACGGCTCGTCAAGCAGCTTCAGCACATTGGCGAGATGTTGTTGGTACTGCGTGCGTAACTCCTTGTCCTGCTCCCCGGTGCGCAGGTAGTAGTCCTTCTCCGGCAGCCCGATCCCGCCTTGGTCTACAACGGCAATCATCCGCGTCGCATCCTTGTAGTCCTGCGCGGATTGCAGGGTGAAGAAAGCCGCGCTGCTGCCGATCCGTTGCAGGTGAGCGATCTCCGCCGTAAGGTCGGCAGGAGACTTCAGAGCGGCGATGCGGTCGAGCTCAGGCTGGATTGGTGTCAGTCCAGCCTTGTCGATGGCCGCCGTGTCCATGCAGCTTGCGTAGTAGTCGCCGATCTTCTGCTCGTCGCTGCCTGCCGGCGCGTGCGCCGCGGAGGCCTTTTCCAGGATTCCATGCAAGGCCTGCAGGTTGAACTCGTAGAGGTTGGTGAACTGGTCGAAGGAGGGCAGATCGGCGGGGATGGGATGCAGCTTGCTGTAACTGCCGCAGGCGTACTGGTAGAAGTCCACGCAGGGATCGGCAGTGGTGTCCATGGCGCTCTTGTCCAGGCCCGGGAGGGTACGGACCGGAGCCGGTGTTTGCGCGTGGAGCGCAGTAGCCGCAAGGAAGACGGTTGCGCAAGCAAGCGAGCAGCGAATTGCGTGTCTAAGAAGAAGCGACATCGTAGTGGCTCTCCGAAATAAAAATAATTACCAGATACTGCAGCGGTTAGCGCTCACCATGGGCTGCCCGGCTTTGCATCCAAAGGCTTGTTGGAACTCCGGCATGTTTTCGACGACGCCGTTGACGCGGTATTCCTCCGGGGAGTGCGGGTCGGTCTCCACGCGGAGACGCGTCGTCTCCGGCCGTGTGCTGGAGCACCAGCTCTGCGCGTAGGCGGCAAAAAACTGCTGCTGCGGCGTCATGCCGTCGAGATCGGTTTCCGGCTTCGCACCCGGCTCCTGCAGGCGATGCCGCCAGGCCAGATACCCCAGCCGCACGCCGCCAATGTCGGCGATGTTTTCGCCCAGCGTGAGCTTGCCGTTCACATGCAGATCGTCCACCGCGACAAAGCCGTCGTACTCCTTCACCACGCAGTCGGCGCGCTCCTTGAACTTCTTTTCGTCGGTGGGCGTCCACCACTCGCTGAAGTTGCCGTTGGCATCGAACTGGCGGCCTTCATCGTCGAAGCCGTGGGTGAGCTCATGGCCCTCGAGTCCGCCGGCCTCCCCATAGTTCACTGCATCGCCCATGTGCGGATCGTAAAAAGGCGGCTGCAGGATGCCCGCGGGGAAGTTCACGGTGTTGTTCTGCGGGTTGTAGTAGGCGTTCACGGTGGGCGGGCTCATCACCCATTCCTGCTTGTCGGTGGGCCGGCCGATCTTCGCCAGATCGCGATGCTCTTCGAAGGCCACGGCACGCCGCGCGTTCCCCAGCGCGTCGCCGCGGGTGATGGTCAGGCTGGAGTAGTCACGCCACTTGTCCGGATAGCCGATCTTGTTGGTGACGGCCTTGAGCTTGTCCTCGGCTTTCACCTTGGTGGGCGCGCTCATCCAGTCAAGCTGCTGGATATCGGCTCCCATCGCGCTCTCGATGTCATGCATGATGGCGCTGGTGCGAGCCTTGTCCTGCGGGCCGAATTGCTGGGCCACATACACTCTGCCGAGCGCCTCGCCCAGCGCGCCATCCACGGACTCTGCGCACCGCTTCCAACGCACCTGCTGCTCCGGCTGACCGCGCATTGTCTTGCCGTAAAAGGCGAACTGCTCATTGTCGAGTGCCGCGGGCAACGCCGTACCGGGTGTGCTGTGCAACACGTTCCAGCGCAGCAGAGCCTTGAGCGATGCGAGATCGGTCTGCGGCAGGATCTTATTCAACGCGTCGAAGTAGCCCGGCTCCTCGACGTTGAGCGAGGTGAATGCCGGTGTGCCGAGCGTCTGGAGATAGGTGTCCACATCGAAGGCGCCGAGTTGGGTGCGGAAACGGGCAAGTTCGGTGGGATGGTAAAGCCGGGCAGGATCGCGCATCTCTTCCCGGCTGAGCGATGCGTTGGCAAGCTTTGTTTCCAGTGCCAGCACGCGATCCGCATCGGCCGCCGCCTGGTCCGACGGCTCACCGGCAAGGGTCAGCATGTGGGTGACGTGGTCGACGTACTGTTTGCGCAGGGTGACCGACTTGGCATCGGTCCGCAGGTAATATCCCTTTTCCGGCAGACCCAGGCGCGGCTGTGCGGCATAGGCGATCATGCGGCGCGCGTCTTTATAGTCCTCGTCGCTGGTCAAATGGAAGATCGTCTGCACGCCATTCTTCTGCAGCATGGCGACCAGCGGCGCCAGTTCCTTCGCGCTGGGAAGTGCGTTGATCCGATCGAGCATCGGTTGCAGTTCGCCGAGTCCTGCTTTATCGATGGCCTGCGTGTCCATGCAGGTGGCGTAGTAATCGCCGATCTTCTGTGTGTCCGGATCGCGCTGCGTCCCGGCATCGCTCGCGCGCTCCAGGATCGATTTCAGGACCAGGTTGTTGTTTTCCGTGAGCTGCGTGCTGATACCAAATTCGGAGCGATCCGGCGGGATGGGGTTGTGTTTGAGCCAGGTTCCGCAGGCGTATTGAAAGAAATTGACACACGGGTCAACCGAGGTGTCGCGGAGGGAAGGATCGAGCCCGTGCAGCTGCACCCGGGTCTGCTCGCTGACCATCGTCTGGGCGTCCATCGCGATGGGCGCGGTTAGGCATGCGGCGACAGCAAGAGCGACAGGGAAAGGGTGCATGGTTCGGCAGTACCCCATGATTCGAGAAGATGGCGGCTGAACTAGCAATCAGACGGGTTTGCGCCGGCAAAGTCAACCTAAAGGCCAGCCAGCACGAGGTACCGCATTTGTAGGAGAATGGTGGCGTGCAATGCCGTGCGCAGCTCGCGGCCCGGTGGCGGCCAGCATCTCTGGTCGCGCTGCTTCTATTCCTGGCGGCAGGGACACTCCAGGCGCGCCAACACGAAAGCGGCCCTCAGCCGGTGTTGCGCATTCCGGTGCAATCCCTTGGCTACCGGCCGCCGGGCAAGCTGTACCTGCTCGCCCGCTATAGCTCCAGCTCGCTGGACTTTCTCGACTCCACGCACCTGCTGCTCACATTTCGCCAGCCACGACTGATATTGCGCGAGCAAGGTTCCGACGGCCTGGACCAGGTGATCCAGGCCGATGTGCTGGAGCTGCCAAGCGGCAAGGTGGTGGCGGAAGACCAATGGCTGCTGCATGACCGCGAGCGTTATTTGTGGCGGTTAGCGGACGACAAGGTCATGCTGCGCATCGGCCCATCCTTGTACGAGACCGGCAGCCAGCTGCAATTGAAGCCTCTGTATAGATCATCGACCGAACTTAAAGAAGTCGAGACCTCGCCCGATGGAAGGCTGCTGGTGGTGGAAAGCCAACTTGAAAAGCACACCCCTGAAGAGCACGAGCGCCTGACGAGACAAGCTGCGCTCACAGGAGCACGCCCGCCGGCCGAAGATGTGCAGATACGCATGATGCGGATCGATCAGCCGAAGTTAATGTTGAGTGCACATGCAGATGCGGCCGGCGACCTGCCAGCCACTGTCGATGGGTTCTTCTCCCAGGAAAAGGTCGGGGAGAACGGCTGGAATGTCCGTTTTCACCCCTACGAAAAGGCGGAACCAACCGGGGGCGACATCGTCGCGCACATCGACTCCGCCTGCGATCCGTCGGAGAAGGTGCTGAATGCGCAGAGCATTCTGGTCCTGACCTGCCCTCCCGGTCACGATGACCGGTTTGTCGCCGCGTACTCGTTGAACAACCACAAGCTGTGGGATGGACGCTGGCAATCCAACTTCACCTGGCCGGCAATCCGCGTGGCGCAGTCTGGAACATCGGTGGCCATCTCGTGGCTGGCGGTCAATCATCCGGTTTCTGCCGCGGAGCCCATCAATGACGACGAGGTGCAGATCCAGGTCCTGAGCGTGCTGGACAGCCAAACGGGAAGCCTGCGGCTGGCTGTGCCGCTGAAGCCCATTGTCAGCGCGGGAGGGAATTTCGCGCTCTCCGCGGACGGAAACCGGCTGGCAGTGCTGAATCATGGAGAGATCGAGATATACGACCTCCCGGCGCCTGCGCCACCACCGTCGGAGCGGGCCGCAAAGTGAAAAAGGGCCGGAGTGACACTCCAGCCCTGCCAAGCGGATCCGCGAAGGCGGTTTAGCCCTTCTTGGTGGAGACGGCCTTCACCCGCGCGCTCAAGCGGCTCTTGTAACGGGAAGCGGTGTTCTTGTGCAGCGTCCCCTTCTGCACGCTCTTGTCGAGCGCGGAGACGGTGGAGCGGTATTGAGCCGTGACTTCCTTGGCGTCGCCCTTCTGCAGGGCCTCGCGCAGCAGGCGCAGGCTGCCGCGGACGCGGCTCTTGTTGGCACGGTTGACCGTGGTCTTGCGTTCCGTCTGACGGGCGCGCTTCAGCGATGAAACATGGTTTGCCATGAGCTTTCCTTACAAAGCTGTCTGGTGGTCTGTCTTTTGTTGCGTGGAGCGATGCAGACGGTGGCACTCACGCCGCATCCTCTGCAAAATACAAGTCTACCGTGCCGCTGGCGGGGGGTCAATGCCCGCAGATTCACCGGAAACGGTGTGGCCAAGCCTGCTCGGCGTGCGTCTCGCCATGCGGTTCGGGCATCGAAAATGGCAGGTGGGCAGAGCGTAACGGATATTCATCAAATCGCCG
>DASQRJ010000254.1:0-2608 GCA_035642955.1 Acidobacteriaceae bacterium | reverse complement strand
GCAAGCCGAGCGCGCTGGGTGGCATCTCCGGTGCAGTCGCCGGGCTGGTCGCCATCACCCCGGCTGCCGGTTTTGTCCAGCCTATGTCATCACTCGTGATCGGGTTGCTTGCTGGGGTGGTCTGCTATCTCATGGTGGCGGTGGTGAAGCAGCGCTTCGGCTATGACGACTCGCTCGACGCCTTCGGTGTGCATGGCGTCGGCGGCACATTGGGCGCGCTGCTGACGGGCATTTTCGCTTCGAGCGCGATCAACCCGGTCTTCAAGGATGCAACAGGGAAGACGCTGCCGGTGGGCGTGATCGAAGGCCACTGGGGCCAATTGGGCAACCAGATCGTAGGCATCCTGATCGCGATTGTGCTATCAGTGGTCGGCACGTTGGTATTGCTGAAGCTGGTCGATCTCGTGATCGGGCTGCGCATGTCGCCAGAGGACGAGATGGAAGGCATGGACGTGACCCAGCACGGCGAAGAGGGATACGACTGGGCCTAGTTCGTCCGGTCCGAGGAGCAGGCATGCAGAAGATTGAAGCGATCATTCAGCCGTCGCGGCTGGACGCTGTGAAGGAAGCGCTGATCGAGATCGGCGTGGATGGCATGACGATTCTGGAGGCGCGCGGGCATGGCCGCCAGAAGGGTCACACGGAGTTCTATAGGGGCCGCGAGTATACGGTGGACCTGCTGCCGAAGGTGAAGATCGAACTGGTGGTCCACGACGAGGCGGCGGAGAAGGTGATCAACGCCATCGTGACCACGGCACGCACGGGCCACATCGGCGACGGCAAGGTTTTTGTATCGCGCATCGATGAGGCGATTCGTATCCGCAACGACGAGCGCGGCGAGACGGCGCTCTAACACGAGGCACACGCGCGATGGGAGGTCATGCGATGACGCAGCCACTGGCTTCAGTCGGCGCCGCGGCGGACTACTATCGCGCGGAGTTCGCCACCCTGGACGCTTCATTCCTGCGCAACGGGGATGGCGCAGCATGCCTGCGAAGGCGGAGCTCGCTGGTCGACACGGTGGTGACGGAGCTGTGGTCGCTGCTGGGCGGTGCGGCCCAGCCCATTGCGCTGGTGGCCACCGGCGGCTACGGACGCCGCGAACTCTTTCCCTACTCCGACATTGATCTGATCTTCCTTTGCCCGGATCCGCGGGTGGAGTCGCTGGCGCGCGATCTGATCCGGACCATGAGCCAGGCTTTGTGGGATACGGGCCTGCGTGCGAGCACCGTGACTCGCAGCGTGCGCGAATGCGATCGCTTCTCCGTAGAGAACTTTGAATTCACGCTGTCGCTCCTGGACCGTCGGCTGGTCGGCGGCGACGCCGCGCCGTATGCGTTGTTGAAAGAGAAGGTGCTTCCTGCATTGATGGCGCGCGAGTCCGAAACGCTCCAGCGGCTGCTGCAGAAGTCACTCTATGACCGCTATGCGCGCTTCGGCGGCACCATATTTCATTTGGAACCGAATGTGAAAGAGGCGCCGGGCGGCCTGCGCGATCACCATACGGCGCAGTGGTGCACTGCGTTGACGAAGAACCACGAGACGAAAACATGGCTGCGAAGCGGAGATATGACACCCGATCCGGAAGTGCAGGCAGCGGTCGAATTCATGACGGCCACCCGCTGTTTTCTGCACCTGCGGGCGCACCGGGACGAGAACGTCCTGAGCTGGCATGCGCAGGACGAAGCAGGCGCAAAGAGCATTGGCCTGGAGACGGGCGGCACGGCGGACCCGGCATATTGGATGCGCACCTACTACCGGCATGCGCGCACCTTCTCCCGCAGCGTAGCGCCGCTGCTGGAGCAGCAACCCGTGGCGCGGCCATTTTTCGGCCGGCGGCGGCGCAAGCTGACCATCGAAGGCACTCCATTTGCACTCTCCGACGGCCGCATCGATGTGACGGATGAGGAAGCAATGATCGATCCGGAGTCCATGCTGCGTCTCTTCGCGGAGATTGCCGAGCAAGGCTCGCGGCCCACCGTGCGCGCCGAGTCCGCCATCAGCGACGCGCTGCCGATGCTGAATCTGCACCTGCCGGAAGGACCGTTTCTGCGTGCGGGGCTGCAGCGTATTCTCCTGGGACGCCACGCCGCGCAGGCGCTCCGCACCATGCACATGCTGGGAGTCCTGGAGATGCTGGTGCCGGAGTTTCATGGCATCGATGCGCTGGTGATTCGCGATTCCTATCATCGCTACACGGTGGATGAGCACACCTTCCTGACCATCGAAAATGTGCACGCGCTGCGCGATGCCGCGCAGGACTGGGAGCGGCGCTTTGCCGGCCTGCTCAACGAGATCGACCGGCTGGATCTGCTGCTGCTGGCGCTGTTGCTGCACGACACCGGCAAAGCCAGCCGCAGCGGCGATCACACGACACAGAGCGTGGAACTGGCCCAGGCGGTGCTTGACCGGCTGGAACTCGAGGCCGAGGAGCGCGAGATCGTGCTGGCCCTGGTGCGCGACCATCTCGCGATGTCCGCTGCTTTGCGCCGCGACATCTTCGATCCGGAGACGCTGCGTGCGCTCGCGGAAAAGGTGGCGACACCCATGCGGCTGCGCATGCTCTGCCTGATGACCTACGCCGACGTGCGAGCGGTGAATCCGGAGG
>DASQRJ010000253.1:0-3140 GCA_035642955.1 Acidobacteriaceae bacterium | reverse complement strand
TCTCTTTACCAACTTCTGAACTGGCTTCCGTAACCGCCTCGTGCGGGCCCGCATCTCGCGTTTGAGACCCCACTCCCAAATCAGGAACCCACGCAGAAACCTGCCGCTTCAACTACCCCAATTCGCTACACTGGAAATAGGAACTGAACTTCAGTCCGAAATCAGCGAGATAAGAAGAAAAGCCACGGCCCACGCCGTGGCTTTTTCTTGGCTTGTAAGTCCTTTAGGAGGACGATTTTAGGATATAACCCCTTTGCTATGACGAATTTGCCTCGCGGGAGTGGCTTTAACCCAATCATTCGAAAAGGATTAACCCGTGGTCTCCCGCACCGGAGGGGGGTGGGGTAGGGAGTACCGTTACTTTCACAAACAGGCCATAGAATCAAAGAGCATGGTCCTTCCCTTTGTTCGCGATGCCCTCGCGAGCATCGAGCACACCGATAGCTTCGAGCGTGTGCGACGGCATCTCAGCCTCGCGCGAGGGCGCCGTCGTGTCTCCGGGCTGACCGCCACCGCCCGCGCCCTCTGCATTCCGCTCTTCGCGCACGCCGCCCAGGCGCCGGTCGTCGTGCTCGTGGCCGATAACAAGGCCGCCGAATCGCTCGAGCTCACGCTGCGCGCCGCCGCCGAGCTCAGCGGCGCGGTCGAGCCGAAGCGCATCCTGCGCCTGCCCGCGCATGACGTGCTGCCCTTCGAAGGCATATCGCCGCATCCCGATGTGCAGGAGCAGCGCGCGTCTGTCTTGTGGAAGGTGGCAAGCAACCGCGCTTCGATCGTCGTCGCGCCCGTCGAGGCCGCCTGCATGCGCCTCTTCGACGCGCCGTATTACGCCGGCCTGGCCCAGCAACTGCGCCGCGGCGAAGAAGTGGATATCGAGATGCTCCTCGACCACCTCCGCGCCATCGGCTACACCCAGATGGACATCGTCGAGATGCCCGGCCAGTTCACCCGCCGCGGTGGCATCCTCGATGTCTACTCGCCGGAGATGGATCGCCCCGTGCGCATCGATTTCTTCGGCGACGAGATCGAATCCATCCGCAAATTCGAGCCGGAGTCGCAGCGCTCCTCCACACCGCTCGACGAAGCGCTGCTGCTCCCGCTCACCGAAACGCCGGTGTCCGAGAAGCTGCTCGCCGCCGTGCACGCCCGCCTCAGCCGCTCGCGCATGGAAGCCTCTGGGGATGATGCCGCGACCGACCTGGTCACCCGCGCCGTCGCCGCCGGCGGCGTCACCGTCTTCCCCGGCTGGGAGTTCTTCGCCCCCGTGGCCGGCGCCGACCGCACCCTCTTCGATCTCTTCCGCCAACCGCAGATTTTCGTCGAAGAGCCGGCCATGCTGCAGAACCAGGCCGAACGCTGGTGGAACAAGGTCGAGCAGCGCCACGAGCGCGCCGGCATCGGCGGCCTCATCACTGCGGCCGACATTTATCTGAACCCGTGGGAGCTGAAGGACAGGATCGCAACGCTACCCGGCCTCGAGCTCGACCAGCTCGGCGCCGTCGACGTCCTGGACGAAGACGTAAACTCGCCCGTCGAGGTCTCGTTTCCCTCGCGTCCCACGCTGCGCTTCCACGGATCGATCCCCGCCTTCATCGACCAGTTGAAGTCGCTAGCCGCACAGGAACACCGCGTCATCATCGCCGCGCCGAACCAGGGCGAAGTCGAGCGGCTCGCCAACCTGCTGCGCGAATACGGCCTCGCCTACCGCCTCGGCTCGCGCACCCAGCACACCGGCTCGGAGACCATCTACGACGAGTCCAGCTACCTGGGCGGCGACATGCGCACGCCCATCATTGTGCGCACCGCCATCGCCAATGGCGTCAGCTTCCCCGACGCCAAGTTGGTGATCGTCGGCGCCAACGACCTCTCCGACGATGCCGATGTCGCCGCGCGCCCCCTGCCGGCACGCTCCAAGTCCAAGACCGCAGCCTTCGTCTCTGACTTCCGCGACCTCACCGTCGGCGACTACGTCGTCCACGTCGAGCACGGCATCGGCCGCTACCACGGCCTGAAGGAGATCCAGCAGGACGGCCTGAACGTCGAGTTCATGGTGCTCGAGTTTGCCGATGCCGCACGCCTCTACGTGCCCCTCACGCGGCTTGACCTGATCCAGAAGTACCGCTCGACCGACGCCGGCCCCGCACCGGTGCTCAACAAGCTCGGCGGCCAGCAATGGGCCAAGACCAAGGCGCGCGTGAAGAAGGCCATGGCGGACATGGCCGACGAACTGCTGAAGCTCTACGCGCAACGCCGTGCGGCGGAGGGCCATCCCTTCCCGCCGGACAACGAGTTCCAGCGCGAGTTCGAAGACGCCTTCGACTACAACGAGACCGACGATCAGCTTTCGGCCATCGCAGACATCAAGCGGGACATGGAATCCAACATGCCGATGGACCGCCTGCTCTGCGGCGACGTCGGTTACGGCAAGACCGAGGTGGCGATGCGTGCCGCCTTCAAGGCGGTGCAGGATGGCAAGCAGGTAGCTGTTCTTACCCCCACCACCGTGCTCAGCTTTCAGCACTACGAAACCTTTCGCCGCCGTTTCTCGCAGTTCCCCATCAACATCGAGATGATCTCCCGCTTCCGCACGCCGAAGGAACAGAAGCTCATCCTCGAAAAGCTCGAGGCCGGGCGGATCGATATCCTGATCGGCACCCACCGGCTGCTTTCAAAGGATCTGAAGTTTCAGGACATCGGCCTGCTGGTCGTTGACGAGGAGCAACGCTTCGGAGTCCGCCACAAAGAACGGCTGAAGCAGCTTCGTCAGCAGATCGACGTGCTCTCCATGTCGGCCACGCCCATTCCGCGCACGCTGCATATGTCACTGGTAGGGTTACGAGATATGAGCGTCATCGAAACGCCGCCTAAGGACCGCATGGCCATCCAGACCGTCGTCGCGAAGTTCGACGAGAAGCTGATCCGCACGGCAGTGGAGCTGGAACTGGAACGCGGCGGACAGGTGTATTTTGTCCACAATCGCGTCGAAACCATCTATGAACTCGCCGCGAAGATTCAGGAACTGGTGCCGCAGAGCCGTGTCGTCGTCGGACACGGGCAGATGGGCGAGGCGGACCTGGAGAAGACGCTGCTCGCCTTCATGAACCACGAGTACGACGTCTTCGTCGCCACCACCATCATCG
>DASQRJ010000252.1:0-3948 GCA_035642955.1 Acidobacteriaceae bacterium | reverse complement strand
GCAGACCCTTACGTGGAGGACAAGCTGGGTGGTCTGGCGCTGACGATCGATGGTTTGAAACAGCGAGACCGGACGGTGTTTCGCGCGGCGCAGCTGGCTGGCGCGCCGGTCTTCTCCGTGTATGCGGGCGGTTATGCGCAGCGCGTGGAAGATACGGTGACGATTCACGCAAATACGGTGCTGGCTGCAGCGGAGGTCTTCAGCTTCCACGGCGCTACAAGTTGCTGATGGAGGAGTCCGGCGTCGTGACACTGCAGGTCCTTCGCTGCGCTCAGGATGACAAGCTTCTTAAGCGCTACCGTGAGGCCATGGTCTTGTCGATGGCGGACTGGGCGAGTGGCGTCATGATTTTATAACCGGCATGGTTCGGATGCAGACCGTCATCCGTGTATTCGCGCTTCATGAGGCCGCTGCCATCGACCATCGCGTCGAAGTAGTCCAGGTAATAGCAGTTGGTGGAGGCACAGTAGGCCTTCATCCACTCGTTGAGGCGCAGAATTTCTGAGGGTGGACGATCGGCAAAGAGGCGTAAGGTCGCGGGCGTGTAGTTGTTGACCGGCGTCACGGACGAGAGCACAAGTGCGATGTCGTGGGCGCGGGCAAGCTCGGCCATGGAGGTGATGTTGCCTTCGATGTCTTCAATGGAGATGGGGCCGGTGTTGCCAGCGATGTCGTTGGTGCCGGCGAGGATGATGACGACATCCGGATCGAGATTGACCACGTCCTGGCGAAAGCGCAGGAGCATCTGCGAGGTGGTCTGGCCGCTGATGCCGCGATTGATGTAATGCTTGTCGGGGAAATACTGCTGAAGGGTCCATTTGTCGGTAATGGAGTCGCCAAAGAAGATGACGCGACGTTCGCCGGAGACGGGATCGCCGAGCTCCTGGTTGGCAGCGTGATAGCGGTGGAGATCGGCGAAATCGCGGGCCCAATCGGCCATCTGTGACCTCTGGTAGTCGTTTAAAGGCTGGACCGACTCGACGTGCGGAACGATGGCACCGCTCCTTTCCTGCAATTGAGGGGGCGTTTGCTGCGTTTGCGCGGTGAGGCTGAGGAGAAGACAGCTGAACAGGGCTGCCGCCGTGAGCCGGAAGGCGCTTTTGGACTTTCTGGAAAAGGCTCCAAGCATACACGCCACCTTACACCGCGGCGCGGCGACGTGCATCCCCTGAGGTTTAGAACGGACTGGTAAACTTGGAGCAGACGCCTATGTTCGAAAACCTGTCCGATAAATTGCAGCGTGCCTTCAAGAATCTGCGCGGCGAAGGCACCGTTACTGAAGAAAACATCAACGATGCGCTGCGTGAGATCCGCGTTGCGCTGCTCGAAGCGGACGTGAACCTCTCCGTAGTGAAGGAGATGATCGAGCACGTTCGGGAGAAGGCGATGGGCTCCGAGGTGATGACGGCGCTCTCGCCCACCGAACAGGTGATCAAGATCGTGCGCGACGAGCTGATCTCGATCCTGGGCACGGACACGGCGCGCTTCAACTTTGCATCGCGGCCACCGAGCGTGATTTTGATGGCGGGGCTGCAGGGCTCCGGCAAGACGACAACCTCCGGAAAGCTGGCGGCGTGGCTGCAGAAGGGCGGCCACCGGCCCATGCTGGTTTCCGTGGACGTCTATCGCCCGGCGGCGCGGGAACAACTGAGGATTGTCGCGAACACGATCAAGGCGAATATCTACGAGGGCGACCTGAAGGGCGAGCCCGCGGGCACAGCGCTGGTGGAGCGACTGGCGAAAGAGGCTCGGCGCGAGGCGGTGAACTACGGCTGCGACGTATTGATTGTAGACACGGCAGGCCGTCTGCACATTGATGACAACCTGATGCAGGAGATGCGGTCGTTGAAGGCATTGCTGGCGCCGCAGGAGATCCTATTCGTGGCCGACGCGATGACCGGGCAGGATGCGGTGCGCTCGGCGGAGTCGTTTCATCAGCAACTGGCATTGACGGGCACCATTCTGACGAAGATGGATGGCGATGCCCGCGGCGGCGCGGCACTGTCGATCCGGCATATTACCGGGCAGCCAGTGAAGTTCATCGGCACCGGAGAGAAGCCGGACGCGTTTGAGCCCTTCCATCCGGACCGCATTGTGAGCCGCATTCTGGGCATGGGCGACATCATGACGCTCATCGAGAAGGCGGAGTCAACACTGGACCGCAAGAAGTCCGAGGAGTTTGCGCGCAAGGCGCTGTCGGGCGATGGCTTTTCGCTTGAGGACTTTCGCGATCAGCTGCGGCAGATCAAGAAACTGGGCTCGATGCAGAGCATCATGAAGATGCTGCCGTCGGTCGGACCGTTCCAAGGTCTGCAGCAGATGGCCGGCCAGGTGGATGAGAAACAGTTCTCGCGCGTGGAGGCGATCATCAACTCCATGACCAAGAAGGAACGTAACAACCACGAGATGATTTCCGGAGCGCGCAGAAAGCGCATCGCTGCCGGCTCCGGCACCAGCGTGCAGGAAGTGAACCAACTGCTGCGGCAGTACGCGCAGATGCGCAAGATGTTCAAGAGCGCAGGCAAACCGGGCATGCAGCGCAAGCTGATGGGATCCCTGAATGCGATGCGCAGCATGGGTGGTATGGGCCGCTAGAGCGTTTTCGGTAATACTGTGAAACGCCGAGACGCATTCGGTGTGGCTTTTGCTTAACCAAAAGCCACCAGAGCGATCGCTGGAGCGTCTACACCTACCTAAAATGCTCTAGTCCAACTGGATGACAGCCGTAATGACTCTGCAGGACAAACTGGACGACATCACCGCGCAGACGCGCAATCTGGTGCAGCCGGAGCGGTTGGAGCTGAGCGAGCGCGCGATCGCGGAACTGTTTGCCACGGGCATAGAAGAGAAGCTACTGAAAGCCGGCGACGTTGCGCCAGCGTTCGCCCTGCCCGATGCGCATGGGAAGCTGGTGCGTTCGACGGATTTGCTGGCGCTGGGGCCGCTGGTCGTCTGCTTCTTTCGCGGCCGGTGGTGCCCATACTGCGTGACGGAGTTGGAGACATGGCGCGACCTGTTTCCTGCGGTCCGGGAGCGCGGCGCTTTGCTGGTGGCGATTTCTCCGCAGACCGTTCGGCAGAATGACTTCGCCGTGTCGCAACATTCGCTACCCTTTCCGCTGCTTCGCGATGAGGGCGCAGCCGTGGCGGCTGAATTTGGCGCGGCATACCCGGTGGCCGACTACATGCAGAGTTATTACCGTTCGATCCTGGTGAATATTCCGTTCATCAACGGCGAACCGTCATGGCGATTGCCGGTTCCGGCGACGTTTGTGATTGGCCGGGACAGGGTTGTTCTATGGTCGCAGGGGCACGCGGATTTCCGGGTGCGGCCGGAACCGACTGACGTGCTTAAAGCACTGGAACGGTGACACTTAGCAACTACCGGCAGTCCTCTTGATCGCTTGACGATGGGCCGGCTGGATTGTTACTATCATGTTGCGGGGTGGAGCAGCCCGGTAGCTCGTTGGGCTCATAACCCAAAGGTCGTAGGTTCAAATCCTACCCCCGCAACCAATTAGCCGATTGGCCAACCCCAGATAACCCCACTTAGCAGCGATACCGGGTCGCCGTGGGTTTTCTGGTGCGGTTGCAAGGTCTTTCCCTTCATCGCTACGAGCTCCTGAAATCTTGCTTCCAACTGCCGCATTCGCCCCGCGGTTTGACTCGATCAGAGCGTTTCCGTACACGTTCATGTTTCCTTTCCCTGCGGACGCACCTCCTCGACTCAGCGTGGCTGACCTCACCGTCTGGGAACGGGCAGCCGCCACACCTTTGCGCCCGTCAGGTTGGTCAGCCACACCGATCCGTGGCCGACGCGAATGCTGTCGCCGCCGACACCGTGCCATTGCCCGGTGACGGTGTTGGTGGCTGGGTCGATGCGGGTGATGGGATAGTCCATCACACTCGCCCACACTGCACCGTCGCCAAAAGTGATCTCGCCGCCCTC
>DASQRJ010000251.1:0-4993 GCA_035642955.1 Acidobacteriaceae bacterium | reverse complement strand
GCCGTCCAGGATAGACGTCGCATCTTCCGCGACTTCGCTTGGCGTAAAGCCCAGGCGCCCGGCAACCGTGGGATTCACCTGGAAATTCGTAGCCGGACCGCTGATGGTGTTCTCAATCCCGTTCTGCACCTCCGTCACGCCGGGAACCTTGCTGATGGCATCGCCCACCTGCGGTCCCAGCTTCTGCAGCAGCGCGGCATCGGTGGAGAAGAGTTTGACGTAGATCGGCTCCGGCGCGTTCGACAGATCGCCGATCATGTCCTGCAGTACCTGAGTAAACTCAACGTCCAGCTCAGGCTCGGTCTTCACGATTTGCGCATGGACATCCGCCATCACCTCGTCGATGCCGCGATCGCGTTTGCTTTTCAGCTTCACCGTGATGTCGCCGGTGTTCGCTTCGGTGACGGCGGCGAGGCCCATCTGCAGCCCCGTACGGCGTGACGTGATCTCCACCTCTGGGGTATCGTGCAGGATTTGCTCCACGTGCGTCAGCACGCGATTTGTCTCACTCAATGAGCTGCCCGCGGGCATGATGTAATCCAGCACGAAGCCGCCTTCATCCATCGCCGGCAGCAGGTCGGAGCCAAGCTGCTTGTAACCAAACCACGTGCCCGCCACCAGCGCAACGCAGACCAGCGCAAGCATCAGCGGACGCCCCAGTGACCAGCCGAGTGCGCGTTTATGCAAATGCAGCACGCGTGCCAGGACGCGTCCCGGCTCGGCGTGTTCGGCGTGATCTCCGGTGTAATTCGCAGCATGATCGCGCAACAGTGTGAGGCCAAGCGCCGGCGTCCAAGTCAGCGCCAGCAGCAGGGAGGTCAGCAGCGCGGCTGTCATGGTGACGGCTAACGCGCGGAAGAAGCTGCCGGTCACGCCGGTCACCGCAATCAGCGGCAGGAAGACCACCACGGGTGTGATGGTCGAAAAGACCAGGGGCCGCGTCACCTCCGCAAGCGCCTTGCGTACTGCCTGCACCCGCATTTCCCCCGAGTCACGATGCAGCACGATGTTCTCGACCACTACGATGGCATCGTCGATCACCAGGCCGATCGCGGCTGCCAATCCGCCCAGCGTCATCAGGTTGAAGCTCTGGCCGATGATCTTCAGGAAAACAAACGTCACTGCTACAGTGACAGGGATCACCATGCCGGCAATCAGCGAGGAGCTCCAGTCGCGCAGGAAGAGGAACAGGATCACGCAGGCCAGCACCAGCCCGATCAGGATTGCGTCGCGGACGCTCCCAATGCTTTCCCGCACCAGTTCGGACTGGTCATAGTACGGCTCAAGACGGACGCCCGGCGGCAGCTTTTTGCGCAGTTGCGTCACTTCTTTGCTCACCGCGTCGGCCACTGCCACGGTGTTGCTGTCCGGCTGCCGCGTGATGTTCAACAGCACCGCCTGCTTTCCATTCGCAGTCACCACGGTGTAGACGGGCATCACTGCCTTCACCACTGTGCCGACATCGGAGACGTGCACCGGAGCGCCACTTGGCGTCGTCTTCACAATCAACTGGCTCAGTTCGTTGGCATCGTGCACCTGTGCGCCGATCAGCCCCAGGATCAGCTGATGATTCGCTTCATATAGCCCCGGCGAGTCGATGATGTTGGACGCGTTCACCGCGTTTGAAAGATCGGTGATAGTTACCGCGGAGGCCTCCATCCGGGCCATGTCCGGAACGATGTGATACTCGGGAACCTTGCCGCCCTGCACCGTCACCATGCTCACGCCCAGAGTGCGGTTCAGCGGCGGCTTCAGCTCGTAGGTCGCCATCTCCCACAGTGCCGTCTGCGACATGGTGTCCGAGGTCAGGCTGTAGCCGAGGATAGGAAACGTAGCGAAGGTCAGCTTGTTGGTGGTGATCTTCACCGTCGGCGGCAGCGATTGCTGCACCTTGCTCAACGCCGCATCCACCAGTTGCAGCGTCTGATACATATCGACGCCCCAGTCGAAGAACAGGCTGACTTCCGCCGATCCGCGACTCGTGGTCGAGCGCACCGTCACCAGCCCGGGCACGATGTTTACCGCATCCTCGACCGGCTTGGTGATCGTCACCTCCATCTGCTCCACCGGCATCACGCCGTTGTCCAGGCCGATCACCACACGCGGAAAATTCGTCGTCGGAAACACCGAGATGGGTATCTGCGTCGCCAGGTAAATACCCGCGATCGTCAGCACAATCAGGAAGAAAAATATAGTGCTGCGAAATCTTGACAGCCAGAATTGCCGTTCGCCGGAGGCATCTCTCTGCTCCGTCGCTTCACGGGGTGGCGAAGCTGGCGTTATCACTTGGCTTCCTTTGCTGCGTCCGGCTTCTTGGTGTCGTCAGCATCGGCTGGGCCAACCTTAACCTTGGTCCCGTCTTCCAGCGCGTAGTTGCCGGAGGTGATCACCGTATCGGCGGTCGTCAGACCACTCGTGATCTGCACGCGTCCGCCATCGGTGATTCCGACGCTCACCGGCTTGCTGTGCGCTGCGCCATCCGCGCCCATCACCATCACGGATCTGCTGCCGTCCTGTGCGGTCAACACAGCCGGCGAAGGAACGGTGAGCGCCTGCTGCACCTGCCTGCCGACGATCGAGGCATGCACCGGCGTCCCCACCTTCAGCGTGCCCTTCTTGTTGTCGATCCGCAGCCAGATCTCCACCGTCGTACTGCCGGGGTCGAGAGCCGGGCTGATCAGCGCGACCTTCGCCGGCACAGGATCGGCGAGGCCCGGCACCGTGATCGCCGCCGCATCACCGACCTTCAGTTGTTGCGCAAGCTGTTGCGCCAGATGTATCTTCGCCAGCACGACCGACGTGTCCATCACCGTCAGCAAGGTCGATCCGGCGGCTACTGTTTCCCCCGCGAACAGCGGCCGCTCCGTCACGAAGCCGGAGATCGGACTGCGGATTTCCGAATAGGAAACCTGCGCCTCCGCCCCCTGATACTTGCCCTCGGCTGAGGTGAGCTGCCCCTTCGCCGCTTCGAGCGATGCTTTGCGCGATACGCTCTTCTGCGACTCCAGATGCTTCGCAGCTGCGTCATACGCGGCCTGCGCCTGCACCAGCGCGGCCTGCGCCGTGTCCAGATCGCGGCCGGGTATTGCGCCCTCCGCAAAGAGCTGCTTGCGTGCATTCACGATGCTCTGATTTAGCTCCAGATTCGCCTTCGCTTGTGCCACATCGAGCTGCGCCTTCTGGTAGTCCTCCGGCACCTGCGCCTGTGTTGCCGTCGCGTAAGCAGCCTGCGCCGCCGTGTAGGAGCCGCGATTGTCCAGCGCTGCCGCCGTCAGATCGCGATTTTCCAGCGTGGCAAGCAACTGCCCCGTTTTTACACGCGAGCCTCGTTGCACATAGAAACGGCGGATAGGCGCGGTGATCTTCGGGGAGATGGCCGCCTGCGCCAGCGGCGCCAGCACCGCATCGGCGGGGATGTGCTCTGCGATCGTGCTCAGCTCTGGATGCTCCGCCTGTACCGTCACCAATGGCGTGGGCGCGCTCTCGCTCTTGCTACAACCGGCGAAGAACATGCCTACGGCAAGCGCCGCGGTTGCGACGAGCGAAATGCCCGGTCTCGACCAATCCGTTCTCTTCTTCACAGCGTCCCCGTCAGCGTCTGCAGATTTGCCAGGCTCATTTCATAACGCACCACGCTGTCTTCCCGCGCATTTTCCACTGCGGTCAGTGAAGTCTGCGCATCGACCACTTCCAGCGCAGTAGCCTCGCCCGCGGCGTAGCGCAGATTGGTCAAACGCAGACTCTCCGCCGCGGTGGTGGCACTCAACTGCAACGATGCCAGCTGCCGCTGCGCTTCAGCCGCCTCCGCATATGCTTCGTCGAGCGCCGCAATCAGGTGCCGCTGTGTTGCGGTGAGCGCCACACGCGCGGCATCGCGGCGAATCTCCGTCTGCTTCACGCGATGCGGTGTCGCCAGCCAGTCCCACACCGGTATGTCTACGGTCGCGCTCGCGGAATAGCCCAGGTTATTCACACCGTTGGGTCCCTTCGTGGCAAACTGCGCCGCGTCGATTCCGTAGTTGAAGTTCAGCGCAAGATCCGGCAGATAGGCAGCACGCGCACCTAGCACTTCGGCATCGCTTATCTGCACGGCGGCCAGCGCGCTCTTCAGCTCCGGATTATGCGCGGCCGCCCGAGCCTCCACGTCGGCACGCGAAGGCATTGCCGGCAGTGGTGCGCTCTCTGTCGTATAGCTCGTCCGCGGATCGGGAAAGAGCAGTACGCCCAACTCCAGCCGCGCCTTGTCTGCAGCGAGCCGGGCATCAGCCAAATCGCGCTGGCGTTGCTGCTGGAGTAACTGAGCCTTCACCACGTCAGCGCGCGCTGCCTCGCGCGCCGCTTCGCGTTTGCCTGTCAGGTCGGTGAAGCTCGCCGCCTCGTCTTCAGCGCGCTGCGCCACGGCCACCTTGTGTTCGTTCGCCGAGAGCGTGTAGTACAGATTCACCAATGTGGCCACCAGGCCGCGCCGTGCCACTTCGTATTCGGCAGCCGTGCGCGCAGCTGTCGCATCCGCCAGCCGCACGTCGGCGACGCCCTTCAGTCCGATCGTCTCGGTCACCGCCGCCTGGCTCGTATACTCGTGCACCGCATTGTTCGCAATGAATATCGGAGGCGCTGGCGTCTGGGTCCCATCCGAAGCTATGGTCACGCCCTGGCCGTTGCCCTGCGTGTAGAGATATTGATTGTGATAGACAGCATCGGGCAACAGCGCCGCACGCGAGATGGAGCGATCGAGCGCCGTTGCCTTCGCCTCTGCTCGCGCAGCCGCAAAGTTTGGTTCGTTCTCCTGTGCGCGGCGGATTGCTTCATCGAGCGTGATGACGAGCGGCGCAGGGTGTAATGCGCCAGTCATGGTATCTGGCGCCGACGTTTGCGCATGACTCGCCAGTGAAAGCGATGCGGCGATACATAACGTCCACAAGAAGCCATGCGCACAACGTGGCTGCAATATCGACCTCATCTGAATTTTCAGAGTAATCGGCGGAACCTTAAA
>DASQRJ010000250.1:0-10283 GCA_035642955.1 Acidobacteriaceae bacterium | reverse complement strand
GAGCCGGTGGTGGAGCCGCGCGAGCCGGTGGAGGTACATCGCATCGAACCCGATCCGGTCGAGGCGGAGGCGGCCGCGCCACCGCAGGCGACGCATCTGCCGGACCCATATCCCGAAGCAGCTTCGCCCACCGCCGCTCCTCAGGCGGCAAAGAAAGAAGCAAGAGCAAAGGAAGTGGGGAGGACAGAAAGAAAAGCAGGGGTTGCTCCGTTAGGGCGATGGGAGGAGTTTCGCGAGCCACGCGGGTTGAAGCCGGAACCCGGCGATCGGATCCATCTGGAATTGGCGCCTTCGCAACGGGGCTTCTCGTCGATGCTGCTGTCTGCGGACCTGGAACGCGAACCCCGCTCTTCCTTCCTGACCCTTGCGGTGCCGGGCATCGCTGCATTGCTGGTTGTGGGAGCACTGTTGTGGAGCGGTTGGCTAAGAGCTCACGTGAAGCAGCAGGATGCAGCCATGAGCGCACTTCAAGAGCAGAACCGGAAGCTGGCCGATTCACTGGCCCAGATGACCGTGAAGCCGGCGGCAGATGCGGCTGTCGCGCCGCAGAATGGCGCCATCTCCCAGCCGCCGAAGGCTGCTCCGGGAGAAAGTCAGCCGCAGGCTGGGCAGGGAGAAAATACAGCCCTGTCCGGGCAGGCGGGGCTGCCGGTTCACGAGCCAGATCGGAAGGGAACCGCTGGGCAGTCAGAGAGGCTGCAAGGCGTCTCTGTTCCGCCGCCCATCCAGTCTCCTGTGCATGGGCACGGGCGATCGCCCGTGCCGCAAAAGGGATCTACGTACGATCGGCCCCCCGAGATCGTTCCGCCATATCCTACGCTCGCGTACGCGGAGAATGCGGGCGCTCCGGCAGCCGGCCAACCGCCTGCGAATGCCGGAGCTTACCGGGCCCCATTCACTCCTGGGGCATACCAGCAGCCCGTGGCGGTGACCGAATCGGACCGTCGCGGAACGAGTCCGGGAACGACTTCGCGCACGGCTCTGCCGCAGGCCCCTGCCGTGACCCGGCTGCCAACGCCATCTGCCGCAAGCAACGGTACCGCCGCTACGACCTCGTCCAACGCGACGCAATATGACGCGGGAATCGGTTCCTATGCCAACCTGCTTGCGCAAAACGTTGAAACCGTAGAAGGGTTGCAGCGGCACAGCCCTGTGCAGCTCATAGAGTTCCATGCGCGCGCCGGTGTGCCGACACGGGCCACACCCACCGTGCGACTCTCCGTGCAACATCCGGATCAGGGCAGCGGGAGCTACGCGCTGGTGGTGGGTGAGGGAGGATCCAGTTATCAGCTTCGCGGCGAGGTCAATCGTCCCCTCGCGTTTACCGATACTGCAACCCACCGCCGGTACGGACTGGTGGTCCTGAGCATCGCCGGCGAACAGGTATACGGGTACCTGCGCGCGATGCAGTAGCCGCCGGGAAAGGGTTCCGCCCTCAGCTCAATGGGGCGGACAGAGTGACATCCTTTGCGCCATTGAAGGAGATGGTGACCTGCATCGATTTGCGCTTGTCCCACTGCTCGCGTGAAAGTTGGTAGCTGAAGACAACCAGCCCATCTATCGACTGGCCGGGCTGAATCTGGGCGTCGCGGCGAAGCGGATCCATGCGCATCGGGGAGAGCTGCGGATAGGCCTGAAAGAGCTTGTCGAAGGCCATCTGGCTGGCTCCCAGACTGCGTTGCGTCTCACCGTCCGGCATGGTAATGACGCCCCAGTCATCGACAATCGTGATGGGCGTCTTGTTCGGATTGGTCAGTCGCACGTGTGCGAAAACCAGCAACTGATTGATGACCTCGTCCTGGCCTTGCATACCAGCGGTGCCGGCGGCGCCGCCGCTGATCTTCGCCTGTACGGGATAGATGGCGATACGCGCGATGTCGCCTGTCGCCACGGGCGTTTTGCGTCCAAAGCGCACCCAGGCGAGAACCACGAGCGATGAGATGACGAGGGCGATGACGACGCGCAAGGCCAAACGGCCGTAATTGGTGGGCTCGTCGATCTGCGCGAGGTGCAAGCCGTCGGAAGGGGGTCTGTCAAACGAGTCAGTCACGGTTTGCCTGCATTCTATAGGGAAACTTATTGCCGAACCGAAGCCGAGACTACGCGTGCCCTTGTCACGATACGATGAAACCACACTCCTGGCGCGTCCGTAACACAAACTATGTAGGGAAGGGAGCCGGGGAACGGATGGTAGGATCGGTTTTGCCGAACCGATAGAAATCCGTAACTTCAAGGTTCGGCAGGACTCCTGGCGTTTCGCAGTCGGATATTCCGTAGAAAGATACGCATGTTCACACGGGGAAGACCACTTCGTCTGGCCTACTTCGTCAGCCATCCCATCCAGTACCAGGCGCCGCTCCTGCGGCGAATCGCCAGGGAACCGGATATCCATCTTGAGGTCTTCTTTTCGAGCGACCATTCGGTTCGCGGCTATGTAGACGAAGGCTTTGGGGTCAAAGTGGAGTGGGACGTCCCGCTGTTGGACGGCTACCGCTCTTCGTTTTTGCCGCGCTGGCGAGATGCCGGCAAAGAACCCGGCTTCTGGCGGCCCTTGAATCACGGGATCTTCGAACGGCTCGAGCGCGGCCACTTCGATGCCGTGTGGAGTCACGGCTACAGTACGGTGAACAGTCTGCGCGTCATTGCGAGTGCTGCAATGCTCCACATTCCAGTGCTGCTGCGCGCCGAATCGACGCTCCACGACCGAGCCCGCAGCCCGGCGAAACTGCTGGCAAAAGAGAGCTTCTTCCGCATACTGCAACCGCAGGTGAGCGCCGTGCTGGCTATTGGCGAGGCAAACGCGCGCTACTGGCGACATTATTTCGGCGACGCGATGCCGATCTTCCGCATGCCCTACGCAGTGGACAATGACTTCTTTCAGCGGCGCGCCGACGAGGCCCTCCTGGGCCGCGAGGCCTTTCGGGCGGAGCTAGGGCTCGAACCGGGACGACCTGTCATCCTCTTCGCCTCCAAGCTGCAGGAGCGCAAACGCTGCACGGACCTGGTGGCCGCGCATACTTTGCTGCGGCAGCCGCGGCCCTATCTGCTGATTGTTGGGGATGGAGAGGAGCGGCAACGCCTGGAGCAGCAGGCGGAAGGCGCCGGCGATATACGCTTTCTGGGCTTCCGCAACCAGACGGAATTGCCGCGCTTCTTCGATCTGTGCGACGTCTTTGTCCTGCCTTCGCAACACGAGCCCTGGGGTCTGGTGGTGAACGAGGCGATGAACGCCGGCCGGCCCACGGTCGTCTCGGACGATGTGGGTTGCCAGCAGGATCTGGTGTCCGAGGGAGACACTGGCGCCGTCTTTCCCGTGGGCGACGTGGCTTCGCTGGCAGCCGCGATCCGGCGAGTGTTGGATACACCTGAAAAGACGGCACGGATGGGCGCCAACGCGAAGGCGCATATCGGCCGGTTCAGCTTTGAGCAAGATGTCGCCGGGCTGCGGCAGGCGCTGGCAAGCTGCTTGCCGGGCTTCGCTGCCGGCTGATCCCCCGAAGGTGGTGAGGTTTCGGGAGTTGGTCTGCCGCTATGATGAGGCTCGATGGCGCGTAAGGCACAGTACAACGCCGCAGAAACGATCACCAGAGGCAATGCGGATGCCTATTTGCGGCCGGCATTCCCGCCGAGCATTCGCATGAAGCGGCTGGCGTGGAATGTCGTTTGGACATTGCTGTACAGGCTCTCACCGCGGCCTCTCCACGGCTGGCGCACGATGCTCCTGCGCGCCTTCGGCGCGAGGATGGGACCGAACTGCCACTTCTATTCGAAATCGAAGGTATGGGCGCCGTGGAATCTGATCTGCGGCGACCAGGTGACGGCAGCTGATGGCGTGGAGATCTACAATCCCTGCCCGATGACTTTCGGCTCGCACGCGATTCTCTCGCAGGACAGTTATCTCTGCGGCGCGACGCATGACTACGACGATCCGGCATTTCCTCTGATTGCCTTCGCGATGCACGTGGGCGCCTATAGCTGGATCTGCGCGCGGGCCTCCGTCGCTCCCGGGGCGAATGTTGGCGAAGGTGCAGTGCTGGGGTTGGGTTCGGTAGCCACGCGCGATCTTGAGCCATGGACGGTGTATGCAGGCGTGCCGGCGGTGAAGGTCAAGGAACGCATCCGGCATGAGGTCGCGGGCGCGTGATCTCCGTTCTGGTTCTGACGAAGAACGAGGAGCAGGACCTGCCGGGCTGTCTGGCCTCCGTCTCCTGGTCGGACGATGTGCATGTGCTCGATTCGATGAGCTCGGATCGTACGGTGGAGATTGCTCGGGAGCATGGCGCACAGGTGACACAGCGCATCTTCGACAACTGGGCCGCGCACCAGAATTGGGCGCTCGCGAACCTGCGGTTCCGGCATCCGTGGGTCTTCTACATCGATGCCGATGAGCGCCCGACGCCGGCGTTGTGCGAGTCGATGCTCGCGGCAGTGCAGATGCCGGACGAGGCGGTCGCCTTTCGGGTCGAGCGGCGGGACTTTCTGATGGGTACCTGGCTCCGGCATGTGCAAGTATCCGCGTTCTACATGCGCCTGTTTCGCCCGGAAAGGATGCGTTATGAGCGGCTGGTGAACCCGGTGTCCATCCCGGACGGAGCTGTGGGCACAGTCAGCGGGTATCTCGATCACTACCCCTTTTCCAAAGGCATCTCGCAGTGGATTACGCGGCATAACGCTTACAGCACATTGGAGGCGCAGCAGATCCTCGCGAACCGCAAGGATGGGGCCAAGATTTCCGTGACGGCAGCGTTGTTCGAGAAGGACTTCCACAGACGCCGGCATCACCAGAAGGAGATGTTTTACCGGCTACCGGGAAGACCCTTTGCGAAGTTCCTGCTGCTCTATTTTGTAAAGCTGGGCTTTCTGGATGGACATGCGGGACTGACGTACGCCGTATTGCAGTCGATCTATGAGTATTTCATCGTGCTCAAGACTCGTGAACAGACCCGCGGCCTGCAAGACGGGCCTGGAGAAAATTCCCTCAAACCGCCCTAAGCGCCACGCTCCGCCTCTGCCCCTTTAGTGGTGCATGAAGTCTCTTGGGGGCGCTATGGTTGCTGAGGTAGTATCGGAGGCACTGGCAAGCATTTTTCCTGTTGATGCCGAGGCAAGGGGATAGTTTTGGTGGTCTTTTGCATAACAAAGGCCATCCCGCGTTTGACTGAGTGCCTCATCGCATCAGGGAGATGCTCTAAGCCTGCAACGACTCGCTGACGTTGCGTTCCACGACCGTACTTAGCATGCCGGAAGCGATGCAGGCCGCAGTTCAGGAAGCCCGGGCGTGCCCGGCGAAGAGTTGAAGGGACGCCGGAGAGACGCCGCAGATGGTGGATGCCCCGCATCAAGTAGCGCCGATCACCGTGGAGACAGATGGCCCACTTGGGCCGAACTCGGTCAAGGACGGACTGTCGCTATCGGATATCGGCCGCATCCTGCTCAAGTGGAAGTGGCTGATTCTGGCCAGTCTGCTGGCCTGCATTTTGCTGGGATATGTGTATTCGAAGACCCGTGTTCCGCTGTTTGAAGGCACGGCTACCATCGACTTGAATCCGTCGCAGACCAACCTGGGTCTCAGCGACCTGATCCAGGAGAGCCTCTCGTCCGAGGACGTCCGCATGCCGACGGAAGTTGCGCGTATGCAGAGCAATCTGGTGGTGTTTTACACCATCAGGGAGCTTGCCCTGCAGCACCGGGGTCCTTTTCCAAATGCCTTCGACCATATGCCGCCAGATGCGGGCGTGGAGGCCTTTCCGCCGGCGCAAGTGCAGGCGATGATCGGCGCCGTGCGTGGATCCCTCCACGTCACCGCGGTTACCGGGACCGACATCATTGCGATTGACTATCGCGATCCTCGTCCACTGGTTGCAAAGGATGTGCCGAACACCATTGTCGAGATCTACCTGAAGCGGAACCTTGACGATCATATGGAAGGCACCGGTCGTGTGACGCGATGGCTGGCGACCGAGATGGAAGGGCTGAAACAACAGGCGACCGATGCGCAGGCCCGTCTAGGGCGGTATCAGAGAGAGCACAATCTGATCGAGATAGGACCTGCCTCCGGCCCGAACGCGGGTCAGACTGACAGTCTGGAACTCGATCGGTTGCGCCTCAATAACGACCAGGTGGCCAATGCGCAGGCAGATCGTATCGTGCGCGAGGCCAAACTGAGGCTTGCCGAATCGAACGATCCCGATCTGGTTGCGAGTGTTGCCCCCAGTTCTACGCTCATGACACTGCGCAGCGAACTGCTGACCCTGACCGCGCAATATAGCCAGTTGACGACACGATATGGGCCCAATTTTCCGCGGGTTCGCGAACTGCATAACCAGATTGTCAGTGTGCAGAATCAGATCGATATCGAGATGCGCAATGTGCAGCAGCGTATTCGTGAGGAGTACAACAACTCCACCCATACGCTGAACCTGATGCAGACGCAGGTCGATAAGCAGATGGAGACGGCTTACAAGCTGAATGAGAGCGCGGCGCAATATGCGCTACTGCGCCAGGACGCGGAGTCCAGCCGTGAACTCTACGATCAACTGCAATTGAAGCTGAAGGAATCCAATCTCGCCGCAGGATTGAATACGGCATCTGTAACGGTGATTGACGAGGCGCTGCTTCCTTTGGGCCCGGTCTCCCCCGATGTGCGCACCAATGTCATGATCGCCGCGGCGGTGGGACTTTTGCTGGGTATTTTGGGCGCCGTTATTCTCGATTCGCTCGACGACACGCTGCGCACGACCGACGATGTGGAGCTGTTCTCTGGTTTGCTTTCGATCGGAGCTATTCCTCACTTCCAGAGCGCCGGAAAGGGGAGCAGGTCCGAGGATGCAGGCGAAGAGCCAGGTGAGCGCCGCCGGCTCATCTCCATCACTGCTCCCGCTTCACCCACCGCTGAGGCCTATCGCGCGCTTCGCTCCTCGATCTTGTTAAGCGCCATCGACAATCCGTTACGAACGCTGGTGATTACAAGCGCCTTCATGTCGGAGGGCAAGTCGACGCTTTCGGCAAACATAGCGGTGATGCTGGCGCAGCGGGGCGAGCGGGTGCTGATTGTGGATGCGGATTTGAGGCGCAGCACGCTGCATCTGCTTTTCGGGCTGCGCCGCCCGGCGCAAGGCCTCACCAATCTCCTGAGCCGGCAAACCGATGAGTCGGTGATTCTGCATCCGGTGACCCAGGTGCCGAGCCTTGCGTATCTGCCAGCCGGAGCCGTGCCGCCGAATCCCGCCGAACTGCTGGCGTCGCATCGCATGGCGGAGATGATGCGGCAGTGGTCTGAGCAATACGATCGCGTGATTATCGACACCGCGCCGATCCTTGCTGTTTCCGATTCACTGGCGCCGGCGGCCCGAGCGGACTCCGTGCTGCTGGTGGTCCGCGCCGGAGTGACCCGGAAGAAAGCGCTGATGCGCACACGCGAAATGCTGCGGCGCGTGAATGCTCACCTGCTGGGCGCGGTGGTGAACGATATCGATATGCGCAAGGACAGCTACTACGATTACTCCGGACCGTATACCTACGGCTACGGGTACACGAGCGAAACGGTGCATGAGGAAGAGGTTAAGTAAATTGCTGCATCCACCCCGTCGACCTGCCGTTCTGGCCTGGATAGGGCTTGGCCTGGTATGTCTGAGCGCTCCCGTGCTTCGGGGGCAGACTTTGGACCAGCAGGTATCGCCAGTGCCAATCGGAAGCAGGCCGTCGAATGGAGCGAACGGTCCGGGCAGCCTCTACGGCCAGTCCTCTGGCTATGGCCAAGCGAATGGGCAATCCAATGGAAATGGCGGACAGTCCTCCAATACCCCGACGAACCCGCCTGGAACCGGGCCGATCAACAGCGGTGATGTTGGGCTGTTTGGGACGGGAGTCGATGTTCCGCAGGGCAGTCCGACGACGCAGGTTTCCGATGGCGATCTGCTGGATATCGTGATCTTCGATACTCCGGAGCTTTCCGGGCGGTTTCGGGTAAATCTGAAGGGCGACATTCTGCTGCCTCTCGCAGGACCGCTGCACGTCGGGGGTCTCACGATCACTGAAATCACGGAGGCAGTCAGTCAACGCTACAAGGACGCAAAGCTTCTGGTCGATCCGCAGGTAACGGTTTTCGTTGCGGAGTTCAACCGACGCACCATCACCATCACTGGGGAGGTGCGTGCACCGGGGGTGTATCCGATTGTGGCTCCGCGGACGCTGACCGATACGCTGGCTATGGCCGGCGGCCTCAACGATAATGCTTCCCATACGGTGAGCGTTGTCCACTCGGCAAATCCCAAGGAGATCATTCACGTCACACTAAATGTCGGTGCGCAGACACCGGAATCGATCGAAGACGGACGCATGGAGATTCTGCCCGGGGACAGCATATTCGTCGCGCGCTCGGGCGTGATTTATGTGGTGGGAGAGCTGACGCGTCCGGGAGGCTACCAGGTAGAGCACAATAACCGGCTTACGCTTCTGGAGGCGGTGGCCCTTGCCGGGGGGCTGACGCGAACCGCGAAGGCGAATCAGTCACGCTTGATCCGGCGCACATCGACGGGCAGGGAAGAACTGACAGTCAATCTGCAAAAGGTTTTGTACGGCGGCGGTCCGGATATGCTGCTCACCGACGGCGACATTTTGTTTGTTCCAACCAGCGTTCGTAAGGAGTATACCCAGCAGGTTATCAGCGCGGCAATTGCCTCGGCGACCACCTATGGTATTTACCGCCTGTCGAATTCGACGAATTGATGGGCAGCGCTTTTTGTATCTAATTTCGATGATCCCGCTTTGACAGACGCCAGCGAAAACAATTGCGTACTTCTCTTCGGCGGCGGCGGACAGGTGGGTCACGCGCTGCAGGCCTGCATGCCATTTGCCGGCCTGCTTGTCGTGGCGACGCGGCGGGATTGCGATCTTACGGATGCGAATAGCGTGCGCATGCTGGTGAGGCGTGTGCGGCCCAAGGTCATCGTGAATGCCGCTGCGTATACCGCAGTCGATAAGGCAGAGAGCGAGAGCGATCGCGGGACTTGTTTCGCCGTGAATGCAACTGCGCCCGCAGTCATGGCGGCGGAAGCTGCGGCGCTCGGCGCCAAGCTGGTGCAATACTCGACTGATTATGTCTTCGATGGAAGCAAGACGGCGCCTTACGTGGAAGGCGATCCGACCGGTCCGCTGAATATTTATGGAGCATCCAAGCTGGCGGGAGAACAGCGCATCGCAGAGGCAGGGTGCGAATTTCTGATTCTCCGAACGAGCTGGGTCTACAGCAATCACGGTGCGAATTTCCTGAAGACGATGCTTCGTTTGCGCACGGAGCGGCCCGAACTTCGCATTGTGGCCGACCAGCATGGAGCGCCTACATCGGCAGATGCGATTGCAGAGGCCACCGTCCGGATTCTGGAGCAGATCGACACTGGT
This sequence comes from Acidobacteriaceae bacterium, assembly GCA_035642955.1. Classification (GTDB taxonomy): domain Bacteria; phylum Acidobacteriota; class Terriglobia; order Terriglobales; family Acidobacteriaceae; genus KBS-83. The sequence continues at coordinate 884 of DASQRJ010000250.1, read as the reverse complement.
GGCTGGATGAACGGCGTGTACCACATGACAGCGGCAGGTGCGACTACCTGGTATGGGTTTGCTAAGGCGATTTTTGCGCGGACAGTGGGATCTGTGCCCTCGCTTGTGCCTATTGGGGCAGCCGACTACCCGACGCCCGCTGTGCGGCCCGCGAACTCCATACTTTCGAACGACAAGTTTGCCGGGATCTTCGGCTTTCGCCTGCCGGACTGGGAGCAACAACTGGATGCTGTAATGGCCGCACGAGCGATTACAGGCTGACCGGAGATCGATGCAGATACATACAACAAATCTGGCCGAAGTGAAGCTGCTGGAGCCACGGGTCTTTGCCGACAGTCGAGGGTTTTTTCTCGAAAGCTATAACCAGCGGACCTTCGCAGAACTGGGAATACACGACGCTTTCGTTCAGGACAACCACTCGCGATCCGAGCGCGGGGTTCTGCGCGGCCTGCACTACCAACTCATCCAGCCGCAGGGCAAGCTGATCCGGGCGGTGCGGGGAGAGATTTTCGATGTGGCCGTAGATCTACGGCGCAGCTCTTCCACCTTTGGTCATTGGACGGGACATCTGCTGAGCGAAGAGAATAAGCAAATGCTTTGGGTGCCTGCGGGCTTTGGGCACGGATTTCTCGTGCTTTCGGCGATAGCCGAGGTGCTTTACAAGGCAACGAACTTTTACGCGCCGCAAGGGGAGCGCAGCATTCTGTGGAACGATCCGGCGATCGGGATTCAGTGGCCGGATGTGGAAACGCCGATTTTGTCGGCCAAGGACGCGGCCGGCAAACCGCTGGTTGAAGCAGAAGTCTTTTTATAGTGGCAGGAAAGGTTGCAGTGGAATGTATGTAAGTGATGGTCGCGAAGCGGATTGGATTTCGGCATGAGTC
>DASQRJ010000249.1:0-2736 GCA_035642955.1 Acidobacteriaceae bacterium | reverse complement strand
GCCGACGAATAAATTCCAGAATGAAGACGGTCCGAAATGGCAATGATCTTCGCCGCACAAAAAACCGCAGCGCCTTCCGGCAGCGTCCGTCTGCCTCTTGCCGCAGACTCTGGCGGGAGAATACTCGCCGTTTGTTATCCTGAAGTGTGCCCAGATTTTGTTTCTCCCGAAAATCCCCGCCAACCAGACGAATAGAATTGGCTTATCCGCGGCGGAAGGCGGTTCCGGTCGGCACCCCTCACATCTGCAGATTTTTCCTTGAGGGATTATGAGAAGTTCCGTCAAATCGGCGCAATCCAACCTCGCCCACCAGACGGCTCCAGCCGTTGCGATTCATGCGGTGACTCCCGAATCTGAGAGCATCGCTGCCCTCGATACTGCTGTCGTGAAGGCGAAGGCCATCCCCGCCGCAACCCGCACTTGGAAAAGCTTCGCAACCGACACCATCGCCACCTTCAAACTGCGAGTCACCACGCTGGTGGTGATGACCGCGTGGGCCGGCTACTATCTCGGCGCAGCCCGGTCTGGCATCAACTCCGTAAATCCCACGTTGCTCGACTTGCTGATCGGAGTGGCCCTGGTATCCTGTGGCGCCAGCGCCCTGAACCAGGCGGAAGAGCGTCGCACCGACGCCCTGATGATTCGAACCGCCAATCGTCCGCTCGCGGCCGGCAGGCTCAGCCTGGGGTACGGCGTCTTTATCGGAATGGCCGCCATTATCGCCGGTTCGCTCTGGCTGGTCGCGCGTACGAACCCAATCACCGGCACGCTCACCCTGCTCACGGCCGTCACTTATGTCGGCATTTACACGCCGCTCAAGCGCTATACTTCCATGGCCACGTTTATCGGCGCATTTCCCGGCGCCATGCCGCCACTGATTGGCTGGACTGCCGCACGGGGCACCATTGAATGGCCCGCGGTGGCCCTGTTTGCAATTCTTTTTATCTGGCAGTTCCCGCACTTCATGTCCATCGCATGGCTCTATCGCGAGGACTATAAGCGTGCCGGCATCCGCATGTTGCCTGTGGTCCAGCCCGATGGCTGGTCGACCGCCGCCGAGGCCCTGGTCTACGCCATCCTGATGATTCCTGTCAGCCTGGCTCCCTATTACCTGCACATGGCGGGCCGCGTGTACTGGGTGAGCGCGATGTTGCTGGGCCTGCTGTATTTGGCCTACACCATCCGATTTGCGCGAATCACAAAATCTTCCGCCAGCCAGTCCCGCCTCTACGCGCGTGCCTTGCTCAAGGTCAGTGTGATCTATTTGCCACTGCTGCTGACAATGCTGATGCTGAACGCCACCAGGAGGAATTGAAGCCAATGGCCACCACACAACAGATCGACCACTCGCCTCAGGCGACATCCCGGACCACGGAACCGAGTACGTTCTCCACCCATGCACCGATTGAGCTGGATCATCTGTCGCACGACTACGGCTCTCGACTGGCGCTCAATGAGCTTACATTCGACGTTCGACCGGCAGAAATTTTCGGCCTGCTCGGCCCCAACGGCAGCGGCAAAACCACCCTGTTCCGCATTCTTTCCACACTGATGGTCCCCACCGGCGGCCATGCCCGCCTGGCCGGCTTTGACGTCTCTACCGATCCGAATCGCGTGCGCCTGCAGACCGGCATCGTCTTTCAGGCCACCAGCCTCGACGTGAAGCTAACCGTCGGCGAGAACCTGATGCACCAGGGACACCTATATGGTCTCAGCGGTTCGCATCTGAAAGCGCGTTCGAAAGAAGTGCTGGCGCGCGTCGGCCTGACCGATCGCAAAAACGACATGGTCGAAACTCTCTCGGGTGGCCAGAAGCGGCGCGTTGAGCTTGCCAAGGGCCTGATTCATTCCCCATCCGTGTTGCTGCTGGACGAGCCCACAACTGGCCTCGATCCCGGCGCCCGAATCGACCTTTGGAACTATCTGCGAATCCTGCGCGATGAGCAGGGCGTCACTGTCCTTGTCACCACGCACTTGATGGAAGAAGCCGAGCATTGCGATCGCCTCGCCATCCTAAGCGAGGGCAAACTGGTCGCACTTGGCAGTCCGGCAGATCTGAAAGCACAAATCGGCGGCGACATCGTCCAGTTTGAAACCGCTTCCGCCGACGCTGCCACAGGATTGGGCGCTCGCATTGCGGATCGCTTCGGCGTCGCTCCTGTCGTAGTTGACAATGCCGTCCGCGTTGAACGGGAGCAAGGTCATCGCTTCCTCACGGAAGTGGTCGAAGCCTTCCCGGGTGAAATCGTCTCCGTCTCCGTTTCGAAGCCCAGTCTCGAAGACGTCTTTATTCAGCACACCGGCCACCGATTTTGGCTCGACCAGGGCGAGGAGAAAAAGTAATGGCAACCGCCACCGCACCCAGTCCCTCTACCATCGGCCTCACTCGACCGAAGGCTTCGCTGTCCTCCAGCCTCTGGATTCCGGCTTACTCACTGTGGCGCCGCGAACTGGTTCGCTTCTATCGCCAGAAAGCCCGCGTCGTTGGTGTCATCGCCACCCCTCTGCTGTTCTGGATCCTGCTCGGCTCCGGCTTTGCCCGCAGCTTCCACTCCGGCCAGGGCTCCGGATCGTACCTGAGCTTCTTCTTTCCCGGCTCGGTCGTCATGATCGTCCTGTTCACCGCGATCTTCAGCATGATGTCCCTCATCCAGGATCGCAATGAGGGTTTTCTTCTCTCGGTTCTCGCCTCGCCCGCCAGCCGCTCCGCCATCGTCCTCGGCAAAGTCCTCGGCG
>DASQRJ010000248.1:0-5659 GCA_035642955.1 Acidobacteriaceae bacterium | reverse complement strand
CATTCTCTCCGCGCGCACGGCGAACCCACATCGAAGGGCGGCACTGGAGGCGGCGCTGGCGCAGGTAGAGGAGCAGATCGCCGCGCTCGACGCCTCGTGACTGAGCCGGCTACGAGTGCGGCGCGCAGTATAGACGCGCGTGGCGGCTACGCGGCCAATGCAGACTTGACCCGCAGAGGTACGAGATTCATTCACCATCCATGAAGCGCCTGGTATCGCAGGAGAGTCTGCCCGGACCGAGGCAGAGGATGGCAATGAGGCCGAGCACCATGCAGAAATCGGTGCGGCCTTCGTGCATGGCCGGCCAGAATCCCTGATGCAGCAGCAGGGGGAGTTTGGTGGTCGCGATGGCGACGCCGATGTCGATGACGAGCGGGATGGCGGCGAAGCGGGTGACGAGGCCGATCATCAGCAGCATGCCGCAGGCGATCTCCACCACGCCGACGAAGGGCGCGGCGAAGTGCGGATAGGGGATGCCGATCTTGGCGAAGCGGCCGACGCCGAGGGTTGCGGGAAAGAGAAATTTCTGGATTCCTTCGGTGAGAAAAACCCAGCCGACAAGGATGCGCAGCAGCAGCGCTGCCCACGAATGTCCAATCGGCGGACGATCGCCCAGCCTCATCGTCATTATCCTTGCAATCGAGATGCAGCTAGTGAAACACGAAGCGCAGCCGGTGTGCAGCCGCACACAGGACATATCGGTGGGTGCAGGTAGTGACTAAGTTGACTCTTCGGGCGATGTGCTATTCGGCTCGCAAGGCCTCGGTGGGGTCGACGGAGGCTGCGCGGCGGGCCGGTATGACAACGGCCAACGCTGCGATCAGCGCCAGAGCCCCGACGGTGATGGATATGGAGACCGGGTCTACAGGACTGGTCCTGAACAGGAGTCCGTTGATGAGGCGGGAGCCGGCGAGCGAGATGGCGAGGCCTGCCACCATTCCCACGGCCGCATATCTGGCCGCCTGGAGCAGCACCATCCGCACGATGTCTTCGCGCTTTGCGCCCACGGCCATGCGCACGCCGATCTCCCGGGTACGCTGCGCAACGGAGTAGGCCAGCACGCCGTAGATCCCGATGGCGGCCAGGGTGAGAGCCACCAGCGTGAATATACCGAGGAGGCTGGCGGTCATCTTGCGTAGCGCGAGCGAGTCGGAGAGCACCGCTTCGATGGTCTGCACGCGATAGATGGGCTGGTTTGGGTCGACGGCGCGGACGGACTCCCGCACGAGTGACAGGATGGCCTGAGGATCGCCAAACGTGCGCACGAGCAGCACGCCGTGAAGCCCGAATCCCGGCAGATAGATCTCCGGCTGGGCCGCGGTATCGATGCCAAGGTCGCGCGCGTTCGCGACCACTCCGATGACTGGAACCTTCTCCGGTTGCGGGCTCAGCACCCCGATGACGATATTCGCGCCCAAGGGATTCCGGCCTGCCAGATATCGCCGGGCGAAGGCTTCATTCACGACAAAGAGGCTGGATTGGTTGTCGATGTCTCTCTGCTGAAAGATTCTGCCCTGCTGCAAGCCGATGCCCATGGTGCGGAAGAACTCCGGGCTGACGTAGCGGATCTGTGCCAAAGGGAACGCACCCGGAGCGAGCGGAGGCGCGCCCTCGATGAGAAAGCGCGTCATCACCTGCGAAGGCCGGAGCGGGAGCTGGGTGGTGGTAGCGACGGAAAGCACCTGGCCCGATCGCGCGATGCGGTCGAGGAGTTGTTCGTAGAAGCGATTCGTCACCGGACTGTCGTCCGCGTATCGCGGTTCGGGGAGCGTGATCTCAAGACTGAGCAGATGATCGGTGCGAAAGCCGGGATCGACGGCGAGCAGTCTTTGAAAGCTGCGAATCACGAGTGTACTGAGGAACAGCACGACGACGGCGATGGCGATCTCGCCGGCGACGAGAGCAGCCTGACCGTAGGCTCGCGTACTGCCGCGATCTCCCGGGCGCAACGCTTCCGTGAGTTGTGGCGAGCTCTTCATGACGGGAAGAAGTCCGAAGAGAGTGGCAGTCACGGTACATAGCGCAAGCGTGAATAGCAGGACGGGCAGGTTGAGCTCGATAGAGGGAATCAAGGACGCGTCGAGATCCGCGGTGTGCGAGAGCGCAAGGCGCAGCAGGGGAAGAGCGAGGCCAGCCAGCAGGATTCCGAGTGCGCCGCCCAGTACACACAAGATGGATGACTGCGCGAGGAACTGCGAAAAGAGCCGCCTGCGGTCTGCGCCGAGGGCCTGACGAATGGCAACCTCCCGCCGGTTGGCTGCCGCGCGCACCAGCATCAGGTTGGCGACGTTGGCGCAGGCGATCAGCAGCACCAATGCCACCGCACCCATGAGACTGAGGACTGTCGGTCGTAACGTCCCAAGCATCTGGTCGCGCAAAGGAGTCAGCGACACGCTCTCCGTGCGGTTGGTCGCGGGATAGGCGATGGCGAGAGCTGCTGCGATCGTCTGCATCTCCGCTCTTGCCTGCGTCAGGCCGATGCCCGGACGCAACCGCCCCAGGACATTGACCGAATGCCATACGCGGGAGGCTTGCGTTGCGCTGTCCATCAGGGAGAGTGGCAGCCAGACGTCGCCGTCGGCGGGATAAGCTGCTCCGGGCGGCAATACGCCGACGATGGTAAAGCTGGCTTCGTTGAGGTCTACGGAGCGTCCCACCACGCTGGGATCGCGACCGAAGTAGCGCTCCCATGCACCAGAGCTGAGGACAGCGACGTGATCACTGCCAGGCTTTTCGTCGCGCTCGTTTAGGGTGCGGCCGATAAGCGGAGAGACACCGAGCAGCGAAAAGAGATTGCCAGAGGCGAGCACGCGATGCACCTGCTCTGCATGGCCCTGCATTGCGAGCGAGACGGTGGCAGGATTCAGGTCGGAGTATGCGGCGATCTCGGTGAAGCTTTGTTGCTGCGTCTTCCAATCCTGATAGTCCGGGTAGGTGGCCACGATGCTTCCCGGGACCTGGGGATGGCTTTCGCCGATGCTGACGAGTCGCCCTGCGTCATGAAATGGAAGCGATGCCAGGAGCAGTCCGTAGACGACGCTGAAGATTGCCGTAGTCGCTCCCACGCCGAGGGCAAGGGTGAGGACCGCGGCCACCGTGAATCCGGAAGAGTTGCGCAACTGGCGAGTTGCGTAGCGAAGATCGCGCAGCAAGGTGGACATCGATTTCGGCCCCGCAGGAATGACATTCGAGTGTAGAGATCGTCATCACGCCTGGCGAGCGATTTCCTGCAAAAAGACTTGCGATTACTTCGACGTGCGATGGAAGAGCAGCGAATTCGCCTGGGCAATGGGTGTCAGCAGGATCTCCGAGACGTTCACGTGTGCTGGCCGGGTGACCGCGTAGACGATGGCGTCAGCCACGTCTTCCGGCGTGAGGGGCGTGATGTTCTCGTAGACCTTGGCGGCGCGGGAGGTGTCGCCGCGAAAGCGGACTTCGCTGAATTCCGTTTCGACCATGCCGGGATCGATGGTGGTGACACGCAGCGGGGTGCCCAGCAGATCTTCGCGCAGGCCTTCGGTGATGGAGCGCTCCGCCGCCTTGGTGGCGCAGTACACGGCGCCGTTGGGGTAGGTCATGCGGCCCGCAGTCGAGCCGAGATTGACGATGTGGCCGCGGCCGCGCGCGACCATGCCGGGCACGACGGCGCGCGTGACATAAAGCAGACCCTTCACGTTGGTGTCGATCATCTCCTCCCAGTCCTGGCGCTTGCCTTCATAGAGCTTGTCCAGACCGCGGCTGAGCCCGGCATTGTTCACGAGTATGTCGATCGATTGCCATGCATCGGGGAGCGCGGAGATGGTGCGTTCGACGGCCGCATGGTCGGTGACATCGAGCTGGAGGGTGTGGACCTCCGCTGCCCCGGTAAGCGTGGCGCGCTCGGCTTCGAGGCGGTCGATACGGCGAGCGGCGAGGACGAGGCGAGCGCCATGCGCGGCAAAAGCGCGCGCGGTGGCGAGGCCGATGCCGGCGCTGGCGCCGGTGATGAAGGCGATTTTGTTTGCGAGGTCCTGTGCCATACGGTGCGTCAATCCTTTTTGGTGTGCAATGGGGCGTCCGATGGGGCGATGCGGTATTGTCCTACGGCCCAGTCCTCGCCGGCGAATCCGGCTTCCCAGGCGCGGTCGGCGAAGTAGTCGGCGAGCGCACCATTCGATGAAGAAAAGCGCAGAAAGGAACAGGCTGCCGGCAAGGGCAGCCTGTTTGTGCATTGGCGTTTCAGCCTTGCGGGCCGGGCGGGTTGCTGACGCCGCTGGGATTCGCAGGCGCCGGTGGTGGCGCGGGTTGAGAGTATGGAGCGGGCGCAGGCTGAGCATACGGCTGCGCTACACTCGGCGCCGGCGTCTGTCCTGGGGCAGCCTGGTTGGGTATGCCGATGGAGGGCCCGGAGACCACCATTTCCACGCGGCGATTCTGCTGGCGGCCCGCGGCGGTGCTGTTGTCCGCCACCGGGTCGGCCAGGCCGTAGCCGATCGCGCTGACGTTCTGCGGAGAAAGGCCCTGCGAGATGAGAAAGCTCTGCACCGTGCTCGCGCGCTGCTCGGAGAGCTTCTGGTTGTAGGTTTCGCTGCCTACGTTGTCCGTATACCCCTCCACCTGCACCCTCAGGTCCGGATGCGCCAGGAAGATGCCCGCGATGCGCGCCAGCTTGAGCTGGGTGTCCTGCTTGAGGTCGTAACGTGCAGTGGCGAAGAGGACATCGGAGAGATTGACGACCAGACCGCGCGGTGTCTCCTGGGTCTGCAGGATGGAGTTGAGCTGCTGGCGCAACTGCTCGCGCAACTGGGCCGCCTGCGCGCGGGCGGCGGCTGCCTGCTGCTCGGCGGACTGTTGTGCGGCCTGGGCGCGCGCGGCATCGGCCTGAGCCTGGGCTCGCTGGGCGGCCTCGCGCTGCGCTTCGAGCTGTGCTTGTTGTTCGGCAAGCTGCGACTGTTGCGCTTCCACGCGGGACCTCTCCGCGGCGGCGTTCGCGGCATCCTGCCTTGCCTTCTGATCGGCGGCCAGGGCGGCGCGCTGCTCTGCCTGAATCTTGCGCAGCGTCACCAGCCGGGCATCTTCGGCGGTCTGGACAGCGGCGCGGGCGAAGGTGATTTCCTGCTTGCGATCCCGCTTGCGCGCATCCAGGTCCTGCGCGTTGGAGAGCTGCTCCTTGGCGCGCGCGAGGATGTCGGGCGCGTACTGATCCGCGCCTGTGGCTTGCGCGATCTGCACGGCGTTGATGGCCTCATAGAGCTCCAGAGGCGACTTGTTGTTGCGGGTGATGGGGTTATAGACCCTGCCGCCTACCGTCTTGGTGTAGATGCCGCGCGGCAGCAAGGTGTAATGCGCACTGATCGGGGTGATGATGCCGGCGGTCTTGTGGTGCAGGACTACGTTTTGCATCACGACTACATCGGAGGGCATGTTCACGGCGAAATATGGTTCGGCGGTGACGATGAGTCCGAAGGCCTGCATGTTGGTGGTGAGCTTGACGTGGGCCTTTTTGCCGTCGGGCAGAATCTCGCCCAGGCTGTTGGGCCGTCCGTCGGGCGTGATGGCCCAAAGGACATAGGTCAGATACTCCGGCCCGAAGGTATTGGCGGGCGGCAAACCTTCAAAGCGCGCCTCGATGGTGGCGTTGCCCTTGCCGTTGTCGACGGTGGCACGGCCCTTCGCGCCG